>NZ_BJXX01000071.1 GCF_007991215.1 Aneurinibacillus danicus | reverse complement strand
ATTTTCACAGAAAAAGCGAACAAACATTCTTGTTTGATGTATAATAAAAAGGAAAAGGACGGCAGGTAAACTGGCTTATATTGCTTTTCGCGATAAAAACCAGTACATTGAATGAAAGAAACAGGAGGGGAAGGACTTGAGTCGTCAAAACGTATCACCAACCATACCAGCTTATAGCGATGATGATATTCGCGTTCTCAAAGGCCTGACCGCAGTACGTGTCAGACCGGGAATGTACATCGGCTCGACCGGAAGCCGCGGCCTGCACCATCTTATCTGGGAGATCATCGATAACTCCAAAGACGAGGTATTGGCCGGGTATTGCGATACAATTAAAGTTACGATTCACCCGGACGGGAGCATTAGCGTCGAAGATAACGGACGAGGCATTCCGACAGGGATAAACAAAGATGAAGGCATTCCGACGCCAACGGTTGTCTTCACTGTACTGCATGCCGGCGGAAAATTCGGCGACGGCGACGGATATAAAAAATCGGGCGGTTTGCATGGCGTGGGAGCGAGCGTAGTGAACGCGCTGTCTGAATGGCTCGAGGTAGAGATTTATCGTGACGGAAATATTTATCGCCAGCGATTTGAATATGTGGAAGAGGCGGACGGACAATTCAAGGCCGGCCATCCGGTGACCGACCTCGAAATTGTCGGGACAACGCGCAAGACAGGCACCCGCGTTACTTTTATGCCTGACAGGCGTGTTTTCGGCGACACGAACGTCCAATACAGCGTGCTGCGCGAACGTTTGCGCGACAATGCGTTTTTGTTGAAAGGCGTGACGATTCACCTGCGCGACATGCGTCCGGGCGCTCCGGAGAAAGAGGAATTCCACTTCTCCGAGGGAATCAAATCGTTCATCGAGTTTTTGAATGACGGAAAAAACACGCTGCATAATACGGTGTATTTTGAAGGCGAAAAAGAGAACATCGAAATTGAACTGGCGTTCCAGTACAATGACAACACGTCGGAAAATCTGCTGTCCTATGTCAATACGATTCCGACGATCGATGAGGGAACGCATGTATCCGGCTTCCGAAACGCGTTTACGAAAGTGTGCAATGACTATGCGCGCCGTAACAGCATGCTTAAGAAGAATGACAAAAATCTGACCGGCAATGACTACCGGGAAGGGCTGATGGCCGTGCTCAGCATCCGAATGGATGACCCGCAATTCGAAAGTCAGACTAAGGAAAAGCTCGGCAGCGAGGAAGCGCGCTCTGCGGTGGAAGCATTTATCAGCGAGAAGATGAGCTTTTTCCTTGAAGAGAATCCGGACATCGCCAGGCTGATTATCGAGCGGGCGATTGAATCGCGCCGCATTAAGGAAGAAATTAAGAAAGCGGCCGAAGCGCTCCGCAACCCGAACAAGAAAGGCAAAAAGAAAGGCAAACGTACGATCAGCGATAAATATACGCCCCCGAGCAAAAAGGACGCAGAACGCAACGAGCTTTTTATCGTGGAGGGGGATTCGGCGGGCGGTTCAGCGATCAACGGGCGCGACCGCAATTTCCAGGCGGTGCTTAGCCTGCGCGGAAAACCGATTAACGTAGAGAAGAAAAAAATCTATGAAGTCATTGGACCGAACGGCAATGAAGAGATTAACACGATCGTTGAAGTGCTGGGTACGGGAATCGGTGACGATTTCAATGCCAACAAGTGCGCGTTCGACAAAATCATCATTATGACGGACGCCGATTACGATGGCGCTCACATTCAGATTTTGCTGCTGACCCTGTTCTACCGGTACTTCCCGGAGCTTATCAAACGCGGTAAAGTATTTATTGCGCAGCCGCCGCTCTATAAAGTATACAAACAGGGGAAGAAGGGCCAGGAGATGATATACGCCTGGACGGATGAAGAACGAATTGCGGCGCAGAAGAAGTTGGGCAGCCAGGCGGAAATTCAGCGCTACAAGGGACTTGGCGAGATGAACGCCGAACAGCTATGGGATACGACCATGAATCCTGAGACGCGCAAGCTGATTCAGGTGGACCTAGAAGAAGCGGCGGAAGCCGAGCGTATTGTCACCGTTTTGATGGGGGACAAAGTACCGCCGCGCCGCGAATGGATTGAAAGCAACGTGAAGTTTGTTATGGAGGAGGAATAAAGAGTCGATGTCATTGCCGCATGAACAGTACTTGCAGATGAGTGTGCGGGACGTGTATCGCTCGCGGTTCAGCGATTATGCCCGCTATATCATTCTATCAAGAGCCATCCCGGATGTGCGGGATGGCTTAAAACCCGTGCAGCGCCGCGTGCTGTACTCGATGTATAAGGAGAAAAACACTCCCGATCGGCCGTACCGAAAGTCGGCGAAGACGGTCGGGGATGTGATGGGGAATTACCACCCGCACGGCGATTCGTCCATTTATGAGACAATGGTCAACCTTGTGCAGCCGCACAAAATGCGCGAGCCGCTGATTGACGGCCATGGCCACTGGGGTACGATCGACGGCGATACGGCGGCTGCGATGCGTTACACGGAAGCGCGCCTTATGCCGATTGCCATGGAGATGGTCCGCGATATTGAGAAGGATACGGTAGAATTTATCCCAAACTATGACAACACCGCGAAAGAGCCGGTCGTGCTGCCGGCCCGTTTTCCGAATTTGCTTGTCAACGGTGTTACGGGCATCTCCATCGGGTTTGCCACCGAGATTCCGACGCACAACCTGCGCGAAGTTATCGATGGCACAATTGCCCTATTGAATAATCCGGATATTACACTTGATGAGCTGATGAAATACATTCCGGGTCCGGATCTTCCGGGAGGCGGCATCATTCAAGGGAAGGATGAGATTCGCAAAGCGTATGAGAAAGGAGCGGGTCGAATCATTATCCGTGCCAAGACACATACCGAAAACGGCAAGCAGGGCCGCAGGCTCATCGTAGTCGACGAAATTCCTTACACAGTGAAGAAAAAAGCGCTTGTAACGCAAATTGAAGAGGAAATTCTCGAAAAGAACGTAGACGGTCTTATAGAAGTGCGGGACGAGACCGATCGCCAGGGCATGCGCATCGTGCTGGAAGTGCGCAAAGACGCCGATATGGACGGCATCCTGAATTATCTGTTCAAGAAAACCGATCTGCAGATTTCGTATAGCTTTAATATGCTGGTTATCGCCGATGAGCGGCCGCAGCAGCTCGGGCTCAAAGGTATCCTTGATGCGTACATCGTACATCAAAAGGATGTTATCACGAAGCGAACCACCTACGATTTGGAGCGTGCGCAAAAACGCCTGCATATTGTCGAAGGGATTATCAAGGCGATCTCCATCCTGCGCCAGGTCATCGACACGATTATGGACTCGGATGGTCGGGAAGATGCACGGGAACGCCTGATGAAAAACTACGATTTCACATACGAGCAGGCCGAAGCCATTCTCGATATTCGCCTGCACCAGCTGACGCGCCTTGATATTAAGAAGTATGAGAAAGAAGAAAAAGATTTACAGAAAAAGATTACGACTTTTGAAGGCATCCTGAAGAGCGAGAAAAAGTTAAACAAGGTTCTCGAAAAAGAGCTGACCGAAATTCGTGACAAATACGGCAATGAACGCCGCACAGAGCTTGAGGATGAGATTGAAAGCATTGAGGTCGATATCTCCGTTACCGTGCCTGCGGAAGATATCATCGTGACAATTACGGAGGACCAGTACATCAAACGCACCTCGATGCGCTCGTTCAACAGCTCCGGTGCTTCCATTGAAACCACGGGACTCAAAGAGGGCGATACGGTGCGGTATTTCTTCAAAACGAATACGATTCACCAGCTGTTGCTGTTTACGAACAGCGGACAACTCTACCAGTTGCCGATGCACGAAATTCCGGACGGACGCTGGAAAGACATCGGGACAAGCCTGGTGAACGTCGTGTCGCTCGGCAAAGAAGAGAAAATTGTCGCCGCTTATGCAGTGGAGTCACTGGAGCAAATCGCAAACGAGTCGTTCGCGTTCGTGACGGAAAACGGCATGGTCAAGCGAACCAAAGTAGAAGAGTACAGCAAAACGCAGAAAAAACGTGGCATTGTGGCCGTAAAAGTCAAAGACGACGATAAGATCGAGTCTGTGCATTTGTGCCGGGAGGAGCAGGAATTTTTGCTTGTCTCATCCGGTGGCATGGCGATTCGATTTCCGGCATCCGATGTGCCTCTCACCGGACGGAACACGGCCGGCGTACGCGGCATGAAACTTGAAGAAGGCGGACGGATTATAGGCTCGTTCATCCTCTCGCCGGATGCGGAAGATGTACTGCAGATTATAACGAAAGAAGGCGTCGTCAAGCGTACGTTTGCCGCCCAGTTTACGGTACAGGGCCGCGGCGGCAAAGGTGTGCTGATCATTCGGCGCCGCAAAGTGCAGCCGCATGAAGTAAAGGCGGCGTTCCTTGAAGGAGAAATGAAGCACGACTTAAAAGCCCGTACAAGTGCGAATCGCATCATTCCGGTAGACTGGGAAGCGTACCGTCATAGCCTGTCGATTAATGATCAAGGGTCGATCGGGCGGACGATGGTGGCTATGGACACAGGCGAGGAATTGGTTCAAGTATACAGGATCGCGCGGGTAGAAGAAGAGCGCACCGAAGAGACCCCGGAGAATTCTTCTATATAAGCAGGAAAGAGTACCTTTTTGTCGAATTGGGAATACTATAATATAGGAGAGTAGTATGCGTTTTGCCAGCGATTGCGGGATGCAAAGTTCTTTATTATTCTTTTTGTTTCATGTATAGTAATTGTATAGTAAATTCTTTTAGGGGGAACATTTTTTGAGTAACATCGCTGTCGGCAATATTTTAGAAGGTACCGTGGTAGGAGTTCAATCTTTCGGCGCTTTTGTTAATATCGGAGAAAACAAGCAGGGGCTTGTGCATATCTCGCAAATCGCTTCTTCTTATGTAGAAGATATTAACCAGTTTGTCAAAGTTGGCGACAAAGTGACCGTAAAAGTGCTGGAGATTAAAAACGACGGTAAAATTTCTTTAACCATGAGAATTCATGAAGAGAAGAAAGAAGATCGTCGTCCGTTTAAGAAACGCGATGACAATCGGGGGCCGGGTGGACGTTCCCAGGGTCAGGGCGGACGCTCTAGCTCGAAAGAAGATTTCGAGTCGATGATGAAGCGCTGGATGAAAACAAGCGAAGATAAAATGGGCGATCTGGGTAAGCGCGAAAAGAGACGCTGAACTTTTATGCCTATTACCATGGTAAACCAACCACTCTGATGCAGGTCAGAGTGGTTTTCTATGCATAGATGATTTTTACCATACATAGTAAAGGGGAGTTGTATTGTGTCATTATACCATGTATTAGGGGCCAAGCAGTTTACCCGTTCGGTATTGGACGAGATTTTCGAAAATACCCGCCGGATGGAACGCCTGGTAGAAGAGGGCGGCAGCGATCGTTACAGTAATAAGGTGATGACCACGCTGTTTTTTGAACCGAGTACGCGGACGCGTCTTTCGTTCGAATCGGCGATGTCCCGCCTGGGGGGCAAAGTTATCGGTACGGAGAATGCGGCCCAATTCTCGTCCACTATTAAAGGCGAGACGCTCGAAGATACGATTCGGGTTGTGTCCGGCTACAGCGATGTTATCGTTATCCGCCATACCGATATAGGGGCGGCGGAGCGCGCGGCTGCTGTGGCGAGCGTGCCTATCATCAATGCCGGAGATGGTGCGGGCGAACATCCGACACAGTCGCTGCTCGATTTATATACAATCGAAAAGGAACTCGGGCGTCTTGATAACCTCCATATTGTAATGATCGGAGATCTGGCGAATGGCCGGACCGTTCACTCGCTGTCGTATCTGCTGGCCAACTATAAGAACATTCACATTTCATTTACGGCGCCGGAAAACGTGCAAATTCCGACATATGTAAAGAAATACTTAGATCAAAAGGGAATTACGTACGAGGAAGAACACGATTTAGCAAAAGTGGCGAAAACCGCAGACGTACTGTATCAGACGCGCATTCAAAAAGAACGCTTTACATCGTTAGATGAGTACGAAAAAGCCCGCGGCAAGTATATTATTAACCGCGGGCTGCTTTCCATCATGAAACAGGACAGCATTATTCTTCATCCGCTGCCGCGTGCAGGCGAGATTGCGGTGGATGTGGACCAAGATCCACGCGCCGCGTATTTCCGCCAGGCGCAGAACGGACTATTTGTCCGCATGGCCCTTATTGACAAATGTTTTTCCTTTTAAGCTAGCTGACATAGAATAGACGAGAACCGGGGTGCTGCTTTGCATCCCGGTTTTTTCGTGCTTTGTTCATAAAAGAACAATAAATATTTCCCTTCTCTCCTGTAAAAAATATGAAAAACAATTTAGGGAAGAAGGAATAATTATGCACAAACGATTGTTTGTCCCGCTTGTGGGCGTATTGTGCGGAGTGCTGCTGCTCATGAATGACTGGCTGGATTCTCCGGCGCTAAATCCGACCGATACCCTAATAAAAAAAGAAAATTCATCAAGCGTACGGGAAAGTATGGCAGATACGTGGGATGTGACCCGCCTATATCCGAGTGAGGCGGCGTGGAGGGAAGATATCCGCCGTCTGGCAAAAGAAATTCCCGAGCTGTCCGCTTACAAAGGCAAGTTGGAAGATGCCGGGCAGTTGTACACTATGCTAAATAAAGAAGAAAAGATGGCTCGGACACTGGAGAAGGCGTATGTATACGCCCAGCTGAGATTTGATACGAATACGACGGATCCAAACGCCCAGCGGCGGCTGGATGAAGCGAGACAGACTGCGCAGAAACTGGCATTGGTCGCATCGTTTGCCGGCCCGGAACTTGCGGCGTTAAGCGACGCCAGGCTTGCGGAAATGTACCGGCAGGAGAAAAGGCTTGAACGGTATAAACACTACATCAGTGAGCTGCGCAAAGAGAAAGCGCATATTTTGCCTGAGCGGGAGGAGAGGCTGCTGGCATTGACAGGTGAGGCCATGGGAACGGCGTCGCAGGCGTACCGTTATCTGCTGGATGCAGATCTTGTCTTTCCTCCCATTGAAGACGGAAAAGGCAGGAAGATTTCGCTTAACCGGATGAATTATGCCGCACTCATGACGTCTTCCGACCGCGAGCTGCGTCGCCGCACTTTTGAAGCAGTATACGGTACATATAATCAATTTCGGAATACATTCGCCTCGCTTCTGCAGGGCGAAGTACGCAAGCATATCGTCTATGCACGGGCGCGGAATTATCCTTCGGCGCGCTATGCCGCACTGCACACATCCGATATCCCGGAGAATGTATACGACAATTTGATTGCCACGGTGCGCGGTCGTATTCATCTGCTGCATCGGTATGCCACATTGCGTAAGAAATTGCTGGGTGTTACTACCGTACACAAATACGATTTATACATGCCGCTCTATCAAGGAATAAAGAAAGAATATCCGCTGGCAGAAGCGAAGAAGATGGTGCGTGAAGGACTGGCTCCGCTCGGCCCCGAGTATCAAAAGAAACTGGATCAGGCGTTCAAAAATCGTTGGATAGATGTATACAGCCGTAAAGGAAAGACGGGCGGTGCATACCAGACAGCCGTCTATGGATATCCACCGTATGTGCTGCTGAACTATCATGGTCAGCTGGACGACGTGCTGACGATGGCGCACGAACTGGGACATGCCATGCATTCGCAGTATGCCAATGAAGCACAGGATTATCTGGATGCTGAATACGATGTATTCGTAGCGGAAGTGGCATCGACGGTCAATGAATCGCTGCTGCTGCGCGGCTGGATTGCGCAGGCGAAGGACCCGGAAGAGAAGGCGGCACTGTTAAATCGCTACCTGGATGCCTTTCAGAGCACGCTGTTTACCCAGACACTGCTGGCGGAGTTTGAGCGCGATATTCACCGGGCAGCGGAGCGGGGGGAAACGCTGACGGCAGAGTACCTGGCGCAAGAATACCGCAAGCTGGTCGCAGCCTATTACGGACCGGCGCTTACGGTGGACAAACATGTCGGTGTGGAATGGACACGCATTCCGCATTTCTATAAGAATTTTTATGTGTACCAGTACGCGACAGGATTTTCCGCCGCCACCACCCTGGCGGATGGTTTACTGCGTGGAGGCGAGAGAGAGCGGGAGAGGTATCTTGCATTCCTGAAGGCAGGCGGCTCTGTGCCTCCGCTTGAAGCACTGACACAAGCCGGGGTAAATCTGCGTGATCCGCGGGTTGTCTCCCGCGCGCTGGATGTGTTTGAGGAAGCGCTGGGAGAGTTGGAGAGACTTGCGAATGAACTTCCCACACAAAAACAAGCATAATATGATTTGCGGGGAACGGTAGGCGAGAGCCCAATTTGGGCAGGAAAAAGGACATCCGCCCTTTACTTTCATAGTGTAGTAGCATGTAAATATTATTTTGAGAATGTGGAGGGCACTTATGGAGAATAACGAAAACAACCAGCATCCGTCTTTCGCCCATGAATCCTATCCAGCCGATTATTCCGCTTATTCGTATTACGCGCAGCCGGTTTCATACCCATACCATTACGGCTATACGCATGATGAGCGCGGCATTTGGCCGATTATTCCGTTTCTGCTTCTGGCGCCGCTTTTATACAACTACAACAGACCGAAGCCCGTTCCGTATCCGTATCCGGCACCGTATCCATATCCTGCACCCTACCCGTATCCGACTCCTTATCCGCCGTATTATTACGGAGCCAATCGGGAAGAACAATAATTCATGAGAAAAGGACGGGAGTGCAGGCTCCCGTCCTTTTTCGCATTTATTGAGCGATTTTATAATAGCTCGGATAGTTTTTCTCGTATTCGGCAATTTTGTCTTCCTGCATCAGCGTAACACCGATATCATCGAGTCCTTTCAGCAGACATTCGCGGCGGTATTCATCCACGCTGAATGGAATTTCTAGTCCTTGTCCGTCCGTAATCTTGTTGTTTTCTAGATCGACAGTTAACTGATAGCCTTTGTGCTTGGCCACGTTTTGGAACAATTGTTCCACGGTTTCTTCCGGCAGCACGATCGGCAGGATACCGTTCTTGAAACAATTGTTATGGAAGATATCTGCAAACGACGGTGCAATGATCACTTTAAATCCATAGTCGAGAAGCGCCCATGGCGCATGCTCACGGGACGAGCCGCATCCGAAGTTGTTGCGTGCAATCAGGATGTGTGCATCTTTATACTGCGGTTTGTTCAATTCAAAGTCGGGATTCGGGTTTTCCTGTTCATCAAAGCGCCATTCATAGAACAGGAACTGTCCGAAGCCTGTACGCTCGATACGTTTCAGAAATTGTTTGGGAATGATGGCGTCTGTATCTACGTTTACGCGGTCGAGCGGAGCGACCACACTGGTAATTTTTTTAAACGGTTCCATGTGCTTTTCCCTCTCTTTCTTTGACTTCCCAATTACGTACGTCTACGAAGTGACCGGCGATGGCGGCAGCGGCGGCCATTTCCGGGCTGACCAGGTGCGTGCGTCCGCCGCGTCCCTGACGGCCTTCAAAGTTGCGGTTGGACGTTGATGCACAGCGTTCGCCCGGTGCAAGTACGTCCGGGTTCATCGCAAGACACATGCTGCAGCCCGGCTCGCGCCATTCGAAGCCGGCTTCGATGAAAATTTTATCGAGTCCTTCTTTTTCGGCCTGCTCTTTGACCATGCCGGAGCCCGGTACAACCATAGCGTTGACATGGGGCGCTACTTTGTAGCCGTTGGCGATTTTTGCCGCCGCACGCAGGTCTTCGATACGGCCGTTTGTACAGGAGCCGATGAATACGCGGTCGATTTCGATTTCCGTGATCGGCGTATGCGGCTCAAGGCCCATATATGCGAGCGCATTTTGCGTTGCTTTGCGCTCATTTTCCGTTGCAAAATCTTCCGGTGCCGGTACTACACCGCTTATACCGATACCCATCCCCGGGCTTGTGCCCCAGGTTACCTGCGGTTCAATCTCCCGGGCGTTGATTACGACACGGCGGTCGTATTCGGCGCCTTCGTCAGTCACAAGCTCTTTCCAGGCAGAAATGGCTTTCTCCCACTCTTCTCCTTTTGGAGCGAAACGACGGCCTTTAAGATACGCAAACGTTGTTTCATCCGGTGCGATAAGGCCCGCGCGTGCGCCTGCTTCGATGGACATATTGCAGACCGTCATCCGCTCTTCCATGGAGAGCTTCTTAATCGCGTCACCCGTATATTCAATGACGTAACCGGTCGCAAAATCCGTACCCCACTTGGCAATAATGGCAAGGATGATGTCTTTGGCCGTCACGCCGGTTGGCAGTTCACCCTCAACGTGCACTTCCAGTGTTTTCGGTTTCTTCTGCTGCAGGCACTGTGTTGCCAGCACATGCTCTACTTCACTCGTACCGATGCCGAATGCGAGCGCACCAAATGCGCCATGGGTGGATGTATGACTGTCGCCGCATACAATCGTTTTGCCGGGATGGGTGAGGCCAAGCTCGGGTCCCATAACATGGACAACGCCCTGCTCGGGGCTGTCGAGGTCATAGAGTGTGACACCGAATTCTTTACAGTTTGCCCGCAGCGTTTCAATTTGTTGGCGGGAAATCGGATCTTCAATGGGCAGGGAGCGATCCGTTGTCGGTACGTTATGATCGATGGTCGCAAACGTCAAATCCGGCCGGCGTACCTTGCGGCCGGCGAGGCGTAATCCTTCAAACGCTTGTGGTGACGTAACTTCATGCACAAGATGCAGGTCGATGTATAGCAGGCTGGGTTTGTTCTCTTCCGAGTAAATGACGTGGTTGTCCCAGATTTTTTCAAACATGGTGCGTGGTTTCATTCATCTCTCCCCTTTTTGTTTTATTCATTCTATATTTTTTTAAATCTTTATATAAGTTTTAACATAGAAAAAACAAATGTTCAAAGATATAATATTTATAGTTTGCATAGGTTTTTCCTATAAAACAAAAACACCACAGTTTGCCAGCCGCAACCCCGACATGAAAATGATGAGAAGGTCGGCTGACTTTTGTGGTACGGAGGGAAAGAGAGAAGAGAACGAGGAGAGGATTTCAATGGAGAAAAAGGCGAACGCCTTTTTCTATCCTGAATCTTATTTCCTCTTTCCCTTTCTTCTTTCCTCACAATTTTCACAGAAATAAAGAAGGGGATAGAGATGGAATTACGACAATTGCTGTATGCGGTAACGATTGCAGAAGAGAAGAGTTTTTCACGTGCGGCGGAGAGGCTGCATCTCGCTCAACCGTCGCTTAGTCAGCAAATTGCCAAGTTGGAGAAGGAAATGGATATCATTTTATTTGAACGTTCAACAAGCTCCATTCGTCTGACGGACGCAGGTGAGCGGTTTTATGAGTCGGCGGTCAATATTCTTGATTCTGTAGAACGGTTAAAGAAGGAAATGCAGGATATGGCTGAGCTGGAGAAGGGAGGGCTTACAGTCGGTAGTCTGCCAATTACCGGTGCCCATATTTTACCGCTTGTATTGCCGGTGTTTAAGAAAAAGTATCCTGGCATTCAGGTGCGCCTGCTTGAAGAAGCGACGCTGGCGCTTGAGCAACTAACGGCGCGCGGAAAGACAGAGATGAGCCTGCTGTCTTTGCCGATTCAAGATGCGAATCTGGAATGGGAACCGATTCTTGAAGAGGAAATCTGCCTCGCCTTGCCGACGGATCATCCATTGAGCACGCGGGAGGCGGTGGAGATTCGGGAGCTAAAAGACGAGGCGTTTATTATGCTGAAAAAAGGCCAGGGTTTTCGCAACCTGGCCGCAGGATGGTGTGAGGAGGCGGGATTTACGCCGCATGTCGTATTTGAAAGCAGCAACATTGAAACAGTCCAGTCACTCGTAGCGGCCGGTATGGGCATCGCATTCGTGCCAAAAATGGTTACGCGCCTATTCAGGGAAGGACTGCTGCCTAAGTACATAGCATTACGCAATCCGACACCCCGCCGTACGCTGGTTATGGCGTATCGACGAGGCCGCTACCGGTCACGGGCCAGCCGGGCATTTCTTGCGACCGTAAAAGAGGTACTGGCGGCTATGGAGTAAGCGTCCCGTCGCTTTTAACGGTCGCTTTGCGCGAGATTCGGTCCATGAAACGGAAGAACTCCGCTTTTTCGGCACCTTCAATCAGACGGGGTTGTCCGCTTACGATTCGAGCCGGAGTCAGACTTGCTTCTATGCGGTTGCCTCTCACGCTTACTTCGAGAATGGCAGTCTGATTGGAGCGGTCGATCCGGCTGTTGGTAAACACGAAATTGCCGAGCGAGTAGGCAATGAGTTTGCCTTTATACCACTCCACCGGCTGCATAATATGGGAATGATGGCCGACGACCAGGTCGGCACCCGCATCCACGAGCGCATGGCCCATCTCTGTCTGGTACGCTTCCGGCGTGGTCATCCGCTCTTTGCCCCAATGAATGAATACAACGACAATATCGGCTTTTTTCCGTGCCTCTTTGACTTTGCTATACATAAGTCCAGGATCATAGGCGCTGGCCAAACCTGGCCTGGTAGCTCCGGCCATCCAGGAAGTCGAAGGCAGAACACGGCTGTAGTTTAGCAGTGCGATTGTCTTGCCTTTTTTCTTTATGTAGTGAATCTGGGTTGCTTCGGATTTGTCCTTGCCCGCGCCAAGCGGGATCAAGCCGCTTTTCTTAACATAGGCAATGGTGTCAAATAATGAATTCAAACCGAAATCCATTGTATGGTTATTCGCCAGGCCGACCGCGTCAATGCCGCTGTCTGCTATCGCTTTGGCCATCCGCGGATCGGAACGGAAGGTGTATTGTTTATCCTGTGCGCTGCCGCCGGTTGTCAGCGTGGTCTCAAGATTGCCTACGGTAAGATCTGCACGAGATAATACGGATTTTACTCTGGCGAACGGATAACCGGTCCCGTTCTTTTTGATTTGATCGGCAACCGTTCCGGTAAACTGCATATCGCCGACGAAGCTCAATGTAACTTTATCAAAGCTGGTTACCATGACGTCTTGGTTTTTCGTTTTGGCATCGGCCATAAAGGTAAGACTTCCTAACAGCAGGCCAAGGCCGAGTGCGCCTCCTCCAAGCAGCGCTAGAATACGTTTCTTTCTCCCTCTCATCTTTTCGTTTCTCCCTATTATGTATTCCTTATATTTCCTTGTCTACATTCTTGCATCATACCATATTTACGACCGTGAAATAAGTATCAATTGTAAAGTCTCCGTAATTGAGCACATTTCCAGAAATATGCCTAGCCGTCCCGCGCGCCGCATAGTACAATAAGAACAATCAAAAGATAAAGAAAGGGTGGAAGCCGTTGTTCTATGTAGTGCTTACTTTTCATTTGCTGGCGGTAACCGCCAAACTTGCCGTATTGTTCTTGATTCCCCGGCTGAAGGATGTGGAGCAGACCCGGCGCTTTCTCGTTACGTACCGCAAATTGGACCGGACGGCGGACATTGTTTTGTGGGGCACAGGCCTTGCATTCTTCTTTGTTACGTCGTTTCAATATTTGATGCAGATGTGGCTGATTGTTTCAATGCTTCTGTATATGTTCGTATTCTATATGATGAAGCGGTTCTTGATGCGGGGGTTGACAGAGGTGGCGAACAGTCGTAAGATTCACGCCGAGAAAGAATTGAAAACGCTTCGTTTCCAGAATCTCTGTGTTGGCCTGTTCTCCGTGTTTTTAATGGGGTGTATTGCGTTTATGATGATAAACAAGCCGTTTTAAGGGGCGCATGGCATGGAAGACAAAACCACCATGGC
>NZ_BJXX01000070.1 GCF_007991215.1 Aneurinibacillus danicus | reverse complement strand
CTTCTCCTCTTTTTTTCCTCAATGATTTTCACAGAAAAAAGACGGAGCGGGATACCGTGGTATCTCTTGCTCCGTCTTTTTTGTCGGCTAGTTCACCCATTCCGACACGGTTTGCTTTGCTTCTTCCAATTCACTTTCATGTACGTAAATGGCCGATTGCTTCTTCACAAAAGAACGAATCCCCTTTTCTTCCAATCGCCGTTGCATCGCCTGCAAACGAAAGTCGTTTCGGTCGAGAAATACTACGACCCAGCCGTCATCCCGCTTCGGTGAACTGTTTAGCATATCACGCAGTTTCTTGAACATATCGATTGTCACCACCTCTAAGATGTATACATTCATGCAGATATAACATTCGAAGTGTGAACGCATCTTTTGACCAAGAGAAACGAGCAAAGGGTTTGCCTGTTGTTTTGCCTGTAATGTCCAATGTAGTACAGAAAGGAACATAGTTATCATGCCATGCTTCGCCGGGAAGGACAATGTGTGAAAAGTCCTGACGTATTCGAACACTATAAGATACATCTATTCAAGTAAAAGGGACTATTACCAATTCCATGCAATATTTGCACTGTTAATTAATTGCAGACTTGATAGAATTAAGTAAGAAGATAGTCAACAATGTAGATGACGAAGACTAGGAGGTTATGAAAATGGCAATGAAAGCAACCGGTGTGGTACGGAAAGTAGATGAGCTGGGCAGGGTGGTCATTCCCATTGAACTGCGCCGTAATTTAGGGATAGCGGAGAAGGATGGTCTGGAAATTTTTGTGGATGATGAGAAGATTATTTTGAAGCGTTATGCCCCGGCCTGCATCTTCTGCGATTCAGCAGAGAACATCAGCAGTTACCGCGGCCGCAATATTTGCCAGAGCTGCCTAACGAACCTGAAAACAATCGAATAGTATGAAAAGGTGAAAGGGGCCGGAATCGAAAAAGATTCCGGCCCTGTTCTTATGCCTGTGAGGATACACCCTTGTCTGCGAATATGCATACATTACACTACGTGTGTGATATAAAAATGGAGGGAGACGCATGACGGTAAAGAGTAAATATACAGGTGAGAAAGTAGTGAAGATACCGGGTATAGAAAGTGTGGGTAAATCCCTGGCGGTTTCTAGGAAGAAGGGCGGCAAATCAGGGGGCTGTGGCTGTGGTAAGCGGAGATCAAAAAAATAAACGGAAGAGCCGAACGCGAAACATAGTGCGTCCGGCTCTTTTTTTGGTATAGGAAAGTATATTTCGCTTTACAGTGATAAAGCAACATATACTTTCCCTCCATTCGTAAGCGAGAAAAAACTCGCGAGGCGTGTGCCAAACGTTCCTTTTTCCTTGTGGAGCGTGTGAAGCGGAGGGAGACAAAGACCGGCAACGACCGCGAGTTTTTCTCATATTTTTGTCTCGATAACAGCAGCGGCGCCGGCGATAGCCAGTACAAGCAGCAGCAGGAAGGACTCGGGAACAAACACGTAAAGAGCGACGATCAGCGCGGCCGCCCAGATGCCGGTACACCAATAGCAGCTCAAAAGCGAGCCGATAGAGGCCCTGAGCCCTTTGCCTTTTACCTCTACGTGACGAATTTCGTCCCCGTCCGGGGTCTCTTCATATGTGACGGTAAGGAACGGACGGCGCAAAAATGCGGTAATTTCATCAAATACAATAAGATGAGTGAGGCGAAATGACGCCAGCACCAGCACGACAAGGTGCAGCCAGGATAGCTCCGGCAAGCGGGCACCTCCTTTCCAAGAGAGTTGCAAGCAGTGGTCCATGTTGTATTGTATGCTTGTCACCCTGACAAGTACGTATAAAAAAGAATAGAGGGCTGCAGGGTGGTCATTCCGATTGAACTGCGACGCAATTTAGGGATCATGGAGAGGGATGGTCTGGAAATTTCCGTGAATGAAGAAAACCGGCATTTGGTAAGCCGGTTTTTTCATGTAAAAGAAATAGTTACGTGATGACGGTTTGCCACGGCCAAACTGTTACCTGCCGATTTTGAATGCGGAAGCAACCGATTTCAGGGCTTTTGCCGGAAAGCGAGACAATGATGTACGCGGCGTCGGGGTAAGCGGCGTATGCAATGTCGAGATGGGAGGGGTAAGGAGGCGCCGTGGGATGGGAATGGTAAATTCCGATCAACTCTTCCCCCTTCTTTTTCATTTCGCCAAAGACGGCCTCGATTTGTTTCGTGTCCATAGCGAAGGAAATCGGGCTTTTTTCCACATTATCCATTGTCCATAACGTCGTTGCCCGCCAATCTTTCCCGGACAGAAGACCGCAGGCTTCATAAGGGAGTTGTACAATACAATGATGCAGCATTTTTCGTCGTACCTGCTCCGTCACTAAAAAAGGACATGAGGTTGCAAGGGGGTTAGCTTTGTCTGCCGCAGCAGCTTTTAGGGCGGATGGTGAGTGTATTGGATTGAATCTGAGAAGGTACGGCGGATTGGGTTTGTGACCGTTTGAAACAGCACCCTCCACGCCGTGCTGGCTGTTGAACGGTCTGATGTCGCACCGTAGATGACGGCTGGGCAGGTGGACGATCTACCACATGTCCGGGCCAGTGGGAGACAGGCATGCTTTTTCTTCTTTCATAAAGGGCCCGCAGCTCGTCTTTCGTCATTGATAAATCCCTTCTTTCAATTAAAAATGGTGTATTCCAATTACTAGTATATTTATGTCCTGTCATTTTAAATGGTCACCTTCTTGAGAAAGAATGGGTGTGCTATTGATTTTTAAATGGATTAAAGGTCGATGATTGAGAAGGAAATTGGGGTGTATGATGCTGGCGCATAAACGCATTGGATGCGTTCTGATATTTAGAACTAGGAGCAGCAGTCTGCCCGGAAACTGATGTTGACTTGTTTTTAAATGGATTAATCGGAGAGCTCCCGCGCCTCTGATTCGGGTATGGAAGCGGATAATCCAGAGTCGGAGGAGCCAGACAATCGACTTCCTCGGTCGCTCGTCTCATCCAAACGACTACTTCTTCAGGTAACTGTTTAGGAGCATTGATTTTGGGCGTCGGTTGTGCCGGTTGTCTTTGCTGCATAGGTACAGTGCCGCTCTCATGGGTGCTTTCTCTTCTTTCTGCTGCAGATGCGCTGGCAGTGCACAGTGGTTCCGCTTGAGCCGCTTGTTCGGTTAATTGTTTTATATTTTGTTCGTATTGCTCTATTTTTTGTTGGCATTGCTTGATGATTTCATCCTTTTGTTGAAGATTGTGCA
>NZ_BJXX01000069.1 GCF_007991215.1 Aneurinibacillus danicus | reverse complement strand
GCCCGATGGCAGGAGGACTTTTTGTTTAGCGCTTGGAACGCGGCTTGGCGGGCTCGATGTTTACCCGTTTACCTTTAATCCGGGAGTGACGCAATGCTTCGTATACGAACGGTGCAATTTCCTGATCAACTTCGATAAAGGTAAAGTTATCGAAAATATCAATCCGGCCAATCGCCTTGCTGGAAGCACCGACTAATTCCGAGATTTCCTTAACCAAATCCGGCGGACGCACATCGAGGCTGCGGCCGATGTTCATGAAGAAACGAACCTTGCCTTTGGATGCGCCGGTATCGCCAAAATCATACAATTCTTCTTCCGCTGAAGACACAGAAGGCGCAAACGCAAGTGACAGTGCGGCTGCCGCTATCTTTTCCAGCGGATATTGTTCTTTCAGTTGTGCCACCACATCAAGGAACGGCGTCATATCTTCGTCCCCTTCCACCAGTGCAATCAACTGCTCTTTCCAGATTGTTTGCTGGCGTTCCATGACCTCTTCGATGGACGGCACGTTACGGGATTCAAGCGTCGTCTTGGAGATTTTTTCAATCGTGCGCAGCTGTTTCATTTCCCGCGGCGTTACCAGCGTCATTGCAATGCCTTTACGTCCCGCACGACCGGTACGACCAATACGGTGGACATAACTCTCCGGGTCCTGCGGAATATCATAGTTTACTACATGCGATACATTTCCCACGTCAATACCGCGTGCGGCCACGTCAGTAGCTACAAGCAGTTCAATCGTCGAGTCGCGGAACGATTGCATCACTTTATCGCGCTGCGCCTGGCTTAAATCACCGTGCAGACCACTCGCCAGATATCCTCGTTCCTGAAGCGCTTCCGTCAACTCGTCCACCCCGCGCTTCGTACGGCAGAAAACGATGCCAAGCTCGATTTCCTCACTGTCAAGAATGCGACAGAGGCTTTCAAGCTTACTGCGCTCAAATACTTTGTAATATACTTGCTCAATGGTCGGCGCGGTGACTTCCTTACGGCTAATCGCAACGGTTTCCGGGTTATTCATGTACTTGCGGGAGAGACGTAGAATTTCCTGCGGCATCGTCGCCGAGAAGAGGAGCGTCTGGCGATCGGTCGACGTCTCTTTGATAATGGCTTCAATGTCTTCCTGAAAGCCCATATCAAGCATTTCATCCGCTTCGTCAAGCACCAGCATGCTTACCTGGTCGAGACGCAGAGTCTTGCGGCGCAGATGATCAAGCACCCGGCCCGGCGTACCGATCACAACCTGTACGCCCTGCTTCAAAGCGCGAATCTGGTGTCCGATGGACTGTCCCCCATAGATAGGCAGCGTACGTACCCGCTTATATTTAGCGATTTTGCGCAGCTCGCCCGATACCTGGATCGCAAGTTCCCGCGTAGGCGTTAACACGATTGCCTGCACGGCGTTACGGTTTGTCACCTTTTCAATCAGCGGAAGACCGAATGCGGCCGTTTTGCCGGTACCGGTCTGCGCCTGGCCGATTAAGTCATGACCTTCAAGAATTTTCGGAATGCATTGTTCCTGAATCGGTGACGGTTCCTCAAAGCCCATATCGTGAATGGCCTGCTGAATCGTCTTATGCAAAGCAAAATCAGAGAAATGTGCCATTTAAAAACCACCTTTTTTTATTCGTTCAAGCATCGTAAAAATTGCATACTTCGCCGAGCGAAGCTGGATGGCAGGACGCTGCCCCGATAGGCGAAACGTTTTTATTTCCGTGTGCATCCCGTCGGTTGCACCGATATAAACGAGACCGACAGGCTTATCTTCCGAGGCGATTGGCCCGGCTTCACCCGTAATCGAAATACCGTACGTACTGCCAAGCCGCACGCGGACCTGCTCGGCCAGAATCCTGGCCGTCTCTTCGCTGACCGCCCCTGCCGATGCCAGAACATCCTGCGGTACCGCGAGCAGGCTCTCCTTCACCTCATTCGTATAACAAACAATCGAGCCTTTCAGTGCGGCTGAGCTTCCCGGAATCGATGTGACCAGATGACTAACCAGCCCTCCGGTAATACTCTCGGCGAACGCTACCGTTTCGCCTCTTTCGGTCAGTTGGCGTACCAGAACGGATTCGAGCGAATCGTCGTTATATCCGTAGATAAACTCTCCAACACGTCTATTGATTTCATGCTCAACGCTTCGGATCATCTCTTCGGCTTCCGCTACGCTTTTCGCCTTGGCGGTCAGACGGATTGTTACTTCCCCCTCTTTTGCAAGCGGGGCGATGGTCGGATTACTTTGTCCATCAATCAAATCAATAAGTTCTTCTTCCAGCGCCGACTCCCCGATACCAAAGAAACGAAGCACTTTTGAATGTACAACGTACTGATCACGAATGAGCGACAGCAGATGCGGCAGACCATATGTAGTAAACATTGGATATAGCTCGCGCGGCGGTCCCGGCAGCATCATTACATATTTGCCTTTATGCTCTATGACCATGCCTGGTGCCATACCGTGGTCATTGGGCAGCACGTGACTGCCTTCAATCACAAGCGCCTGCTTGCGGTTGTTATCTGTCATTTTAATACCACGTTTTTCAAAATACGATACAATCCGGTTTAGGGCCTGTTCATCATGTACCAGCGGACGTGCCACCGCACGCGCCACCGTCTCTTTCGTCAAATCATCTTTCGTAGGACCAAGTCCGCCCGAAAAAATAATCAGATCTGAGCGCGTGAACGCTTCTTGAATAAGCTTGTACAAGCGGTCCGCATTGTCACCGACGACGGTATGGTAGTAGACGCCAATTCCGACTTCGGCAAGCTTCTGTGAAAGGAACTGGGCGTTCGTGTTGGCGATTTGCCCGAGCAACAGTTCTGTTCCAACCGCAATAATCTCTGCTTTCATACGCAAACTCCTTCCAAATAAATCAACCGCCGGATACGGCGGATGAAGTTACGCGAGCGGAATTACTTTTTTGTTCTTCACAAAGTATTCCACGCCGGAAACAATCGTCATAATAACCGCTATCCATACCATGATTGTGGCGAACGGGAAGTGCCATGTCTCGAACGGGAAATTCTGCAGAATGAGTGATGCGACCGCGATAATTTGGAACACTGTTTTCCATTTCCCCAACTTGCTTGCGGCAATAACCAACCCTTCCGCAGCAGCCACCAGGCGAAGTCCCGTAACAGCGAATTCACGGCTAATGATGACGACCGCCACCCATGCGTCCAGACGCTGCATCTCTACGAGCGAGATAAGCACGGCAGAAATAAGCAGTTTATCAGCCAGAGGATCAAGAAACTTGCCCAAATTAGTCACCATCTTGCGTGAGCGGGCGATATACCCATCCAGTCCGTCCGTGATAGCGGCAATAATAAAAATAAGAGCGGCAATAAACTCGCTGTATGTAATATGTACGCCTCCGACTTTGATCGCTCCCAGGTCATCAAACCGTACGAGCAAAAAAATCATAACCACCGGCACGAGAAAAATTCGTGCCAGTGTAATCCGATTGGCCAGGTTCAACTAGATAACCTCCCCCGCAAGGTCAAAATCGTACGAATGAGTGATGCGTACCGGCACTATCTGCCCCAGCTCTCCCTTATATCCAGTTACAAACACTTCTCCGTCGATTTCGCTGGCATCGAACTGCGAGCGGCCGATATAGACATTATTCTTACCGTCGTATCCTTCAATAAGCACAGAAACGACTTTACCGACAAATCGGCCGTTGCGCTCGCTCGCAATTTCACGCTGTACTTCCATCAACTCATTCGCCCGGCGTTCAATCACATCCTGCGGCAGTTGATCTTCTAAGCGAGCGGCCGCGGTGCCTTCTTCCTGGGAATATGTAAATACACCAAGACGATCGAACTTGATTTCGCGCAGGAATGCTTTGAGATTCTCAAACTCTTCTTCCGTCTCTCCCGGGAATCCAACAATAATGGAAGTGCGGAGCGCCACATCCGGCACGGCGGCACGAATCTTGGCAACCAGCTCACGGGTGTCACGCTGGCGTCCGGGTCGAAGCATGCGCTTCAATACGCGATCCTCGCTATGCTGAAGCGGCATATCCACATATTTGCATACCTTTGGATTAGCAGCCATCTCTTCGATAAGCTCGTCCGTAAAGTATCCCGGATACGCATAGTGCAGACGAATCCATTCAATACCATCGACTTTCGATACTTCACGCAAAAGTTTATGCAATACACGTTCGCCATAAATATCAAATCCATAGTTGGTCGAATCCTGGGCAATAAGGTTGACTTCTTTTACCCCCTGCGCCGCCAGCTCTTTTGCTTCCGCAACAATGGATTCAATCGTACGGCTGCGAAATGCGCCGCGCAGCTGCGGGATAATACAGAACGTACACTTGTTGTCGCATCCTTCCGCAATCTTGATATAGGCGGAGTATGTACCTGCATCGACCTTGCGTCTTGTTACATTCTCATAAGAGAATGCCGGATTTCCCACGAAGATTGGCTTCTTGCCTTCCAGTGATTCTTCAATAATTTGATTGATTTTATCAAAATCGCCAGTCCCGACAATTCCATCGATCTCCGGCATTTCATCCATTAGTACTTCTTTGTAGCGCTGCGTTAGGCATCCTGCTACAATCAATGATTTCAGATTGCCGCTCTCTTTCAAATCGGCCACTTCCAAAATCGTATTGATCGATTCTTCTTTCGCTGCGTCAATAAAGCCGCACGTATTGACAATGACCACATCGGCTTCCTGCGGGTCATCTACGAGAAGGTAGCCGCGTTCATCGATCAACTGCGACATAATATCCGAGTCGACGAGGTTTTTCTCACATCCAAGTGTGATAATCGCTACTTTCTCTTTTGTTGCTGTTTTATCCAATTGATTTCCTCCGTCCGATAGACAAAAGAGTCTAATTTTCCATCTACCAGTATAATATACTGAAAAAAAGGTGTCAAAAGAAAAGCCCCTGAGAACTCAGGGACCTACTTGCGTATAATCTTAATTCGCTGCGAAGCCGTCTTCTTAGCTTGCGACATGTCAATCGGCTGTCCGTTCACCACGACTTCTACGTCACGTGCACGCGCGATGCGCAGCAGCGCTTCGTTACCTTTGTCCTGTGTCACCTCAAATGTTTGGCTTTGCCCTTCCTTCAGTGTTTGCTGTGTAATAAGGCCGTCTTTTCCGGAAATGTCCATCCAGTGGTCACCCGTTTTGGCCGTAACCTTAACCGTAATCTTATCCGCCCCGGTCACCTCGAAATTCATCGTTGATCCCGTTTTTGGCAGCGGTGTAACCTTACCGGCGGCTGCGGGCTGCTGGACCGGTTGCTGCGGCGGCTGCGGCTTCGTCTCCGGATTTTCCGGCGGCGGAACAAAAATATCGGTTTTCTTATCCAGCGGTGCTTCTTTTTGCGCCGCAGGCGGCGGAGCCGGCTGTTCTTTATCTTTTAGAAAATAGTTCACCGATGCCCAGATAACCCCGATGACAAGAATCGCAAACAAATATAATAAAATTCGCGAAACCCATTTGCTGCTGTTTCCGCTTTGCTCCTTGCGCCCGTGTCGGCTCTGCCTGAGCGGAGGAGGCGCCTCCTCTACCTTCGGCGGCTCCGGCAATTCGGAAGCGTACTGGCCAATAAGCTCATCGGCGTCAAGTCCTACCGCCTCCGCGTAGCTTTTTATGAAAGCCCGAACATAAAAGTGCCCGGGGAGTACGTCAAAATTGCCGTTTTCAATCGCTTCCAGATAACGTCGTTGTATCTTGGTTGCCTCCTGTACTTCGGCAAGCGACATTCCTTTTTCCTGTCTGGCTTTTCGTAACACTTCTGCGAGCTCAGACAAATCATCCACCTCCTGCCTCTCCGGTTCTCTTCTATGGAATGTCCAATCCGGAGAATCCTGTTTCAACGTTTTCGTATGTAATTTCCTCTTCGGGATGGTTACGCAATTCAATAATGTAGTCAAAATCCGACATTTCGTATTCTGTTTCACGCACAAAAATATCCGGATGCTCAATGACTTTTGTATACGGCATGCGCAAAATCTCGCGCATTAACATCGCATGCCGCTCCGTGCTCCGCATCGTGGAAACAATGCCGTCAATCATATAGACATGCTGACTGCCGTTCATTTCTTCCACGGTAAGCTGGTTGCGGACCGTCTGGCGCAGCAGCGTAGAAGAAATAAACGTCCAGCGTTTATTGGCGGATACGCAGGCCGCAACGGTAGATTCGGTCTTCCCGACCCGCGGCATCCCCCGGATTCCAATCATCTGATTTCCTTCACGTTTAAAAATTTCGGCCATAAAGTCAACCAGGACGCCAATTTCTTCACGCACAAAGCGGAATGTCTTTTTATCTTCTGCATCCCGTTCGATATAGCGGCCATGACGAACCGCAAGCAAATCCAATATCGTAGGCTGGCGCAGTTTGCGCAGCGTTATATTATCAACCTTTTCCAATATGCTGCCCAACAATTCGATTTTTTTTGCGTCATCGGTTTGGATTAGCATACCACGGCGACGATTAATCGTTCCGTTTAAGGATTCTACCCCGTTAATCGTAATAATGTTAATGGCCAGCATCCCAAGAATGGAAGCGACATCTCCCAATAGTCCGGGCCGATTTTTATGAATCTCATATTCAAGATACCAATCTTGTTTTTCCGTTTCCATCTCAAGTAAAACGCCCTTTCCCTGTTTGATTCTTCTTCCATAACGACATTATTCTACACTAAAAAATAAAATCCTTCCAATAGAAAAAAGCATGAAACGCATAAAAAAACATGAAAAAGGAAAAATCCCCTCGCAAAAGAGGGGAAGAGAGAAAGATGTCATTGCTTCTTATTCTGCACGTAGTTAATCATGGCGCCCGCCATTGCGTGGCGCTGTTCCTCGGTGCCAGCATCCCAAAGCTCTTTGAGAAGGCGTTCCTGCTCGTTTTTCGGATCAACCTGGTTTGACAGATAGTTACCGATTTGGTACGCCACATTTTCCATCGTTTCCTTTTCCATGCCAACGGTCGCCGCCTGTGCTACGCGCTGCGCCAAGAATGATTTCCAATCTTGAAAGTTGTCCAGGACTGACATGTCGTGTTCCTCCTTCATGATCATGTGAAGAGCATTCTGCCCTCCACAGTTAGCATGCGTTGCAAGGAGGCGCTTTATTCACATGTTCAAAGAATTTGATCCTGCCCTCCTAGCAATACCATGCCCCGTTCGGGCTGATAATCTGCCCGTTGATGTAGCCTGCTTCGTCACCGGCAAGGAAAGCAGCGAGGGCAGCAATTTCTTCAGGGGTACCCATTCGACCCGCAGGAATTTCTTCAACAATGGCAGCCAATTCTTCTTCGTTAAATGCACCCGTCATCATTTCGGTACGAATAAGACCCGGTGCAATGCAGTTCACCGTAATGCCCGACGGCGCCACCTCTTTCGCCAGAGCTTTCGTAAACGATATAACCGCCCCTTTGGCGGTCGAATACAGTACTTCGAAGCTCGCTCCGGTAAGCCCCCAAATGGACGATACGGTAATGATGCGGCCAAAGCGGCGCCGCACCATGTGAGGCAGGGCAAGGCGCGCGCAGAAAAACGGCGCGCGCACATGCACATTCATCATCTTCTCCCACTCTTCAGTCGTCACATCCTGCACCATCCCGTATGCGCTCAATCCTGCATTCAGTACCAGCACATCCGGCGCTTGCAGCAATTGTCCGTACAGTTGCTCGGCACCATCCGGCGCCGTTAAATCGGCCCGCACCAGCGTTACTTCCGCTCCTTCAGTACCGCAGCGCTTCGCCACCTCTTCCGCTTCCTGTACAGAACTGTTGTAGTGCAGTGTGAGATTATAGCCCGCCCGGGCAAGCCGGAGGGCAATGGCCGCTCCGATGCCGCGGCTTGCTCCGGTTACGCAAGCGTATCTCTGTTGTCTCATTATTTCCCCTCTCCCGCTCACGATCCGTCATGCTTCGGATGAAGTCACGATGGACACTGAGAACTGTGCGAAATCGACGTGTTCTTTCAGCCGCGCATTGACATCTTCAAGCGTTATCCCTTCCAGGATATTCCCGCGGGCGAACAGGTCAGTCCCGCCGAACCGGTATTTCGTAAACGAATTGGCAATAAACTCCACCGAATTAAGGGCACGGAGAAATTCCCCGGTCTTCTTTTTCTTCGAAAGCATAAAGGACTCCTCATCAACGCCCCTGGCGAGCACATTTTTAAGCTCGCTCTCTACCATCGATACCAGCGCATCCGGGTCCTTCGTATCGCCTCCGATGATGGAAAAACCGTACTGCGGCTCACCCGAATAGTCAGCGCTGAATCCGTTGTTAATCAATCCGGCATCATACAGCTTCTGGTACAAATCGGAACTCGGACTAAATAAAATATCGAGCAGAATTTCCGTTGCCACTTCCCGTTTGACCAACTCTTCGCCGATTAGACCGGCCCGCTTATCTTTAAAACCGAATAGGCATTTCGGAATGCCGACCGGCAGATGAACAACAGAACGTTTCTGTGCCACCGTCTCCGGCTCTTCCGGATAGAAACGCTTTATGGGTGCCTGTTTGTCATACGGCTTCCCGGCCTGATTCTTGCGCACAAGCTCCATCATTTCTTCCGGGTTCACCGCCCCTACGATGAACAACAGCATATTGGACGGATGATAGAATGTTTCATAGCACTCATAAAGCAGCTCTTTTGTAATCTTGCTAATCGATTCGACCGTGCCAGCGATGTCAATCTTTACCGGATGATTATGATAATAATTGGCAATAAGCCCAAAGTACACCCGCCAGTCCGCATCATCATCGTACATGCGAATTTCCTGGCCGATGATGCCCTTTTCCTTCTCTACGTTCTGATCGGTAAAATACGGTTTCTGCACGAAGTTCAGCAGCGTCTCCACATTATGCGCCACATCCTGTGTGCTCGAGAACAAATACGCTGTACGATCAAAACTTGTAAATGCATTTGCCGACGCACCGTGCGCCGCAAACTCAGCAAACACATCGCCGTCCTCTTCTTCAAACATCTTGTGCTCAAGGAAGTGGGCAATGCCGTCCGGCACCTTTATCCGCTCCTTGCCCGGTGCCTGAAACTCGTTATCAATGGACCCGTATCGGGTCGTGAATGTCGCATATGTCTTGCTGAATCCGGGTTTGGGCAGGATGTATACTTCCAGGCCATTGTCCAATTGGTCGTAATAAAGCGTCTCATTCAACCGTTCGTAGCGTTTCGTTTTCATTTCGCCTCCCCCTTTCCGCGCAAGAAATAAATTGTATCGATCTCCACTTTCTGCGCGACGCGTGCAATATCATCCTTTGTAGTGCGGGAAATCGCATCCAGGATTTCTTCCAACGAGCGGCGGCGGCCGGCCAGACGGCCGTTGTAATCCATGTTGGCGATAGCTCCTGCATTGTCCCTTGTCTCGCGCAGTTGATTGGAAAGCGTGGCTTTCGTCTGGTTCAGCTCGATATCTGTAATCTCGCCGCGCTTCATCATTTCCAACTGTTCTTTAATAATGGCAAGGGCTTTATCGTAGTTTCCCGTCTCGATTCCCGACATGATCATACACAATCCCTTGTGCGTCTCAAGCTGCGATACCGCGTAGTACGCAAGAGATGCTTTCTCCCGTACATTCATAAATAGCTTGGAGTGCGGGAACCCGCCCAGTACACCGTTATACATCATCAGATGCACATAGTCATCGTCCGCATACCCGGTTTGTGTACGCATGCCAATGTTAAGCTTGCCCTGGGCAACATTAAGCTCTTCCGTTATGACACGCTCTTCGGCTACGTCTTTTTTATACGAAGTCGGGGGAAGCTCTTTTACGCCGGACGGCTTCAGAGGAATATGCTGCCGGAGAAGTTCCGCCGCCTTCTCAGGCTGCACGTCTCCAATGACATACATATCCACCGGGTATGAAGCCAGTACCTCCTGATAAAAAGCATACAGCGCTTCCGGCGTAATTTGTGGGATTTGTTCGCGGATGCCATACGACAGCAACCGGTACGGCTCGCTCTGGCACATCTCTTCGGTCAGCCGCTGGTTGGCATACCGCATTTTATCGTCGATTAAACCTTCAATACGCTTGGTAAGCGCCTCTTTCTCCAAGTCGACCACTTTTTTCGCGAAAGCTCCGTTCTCCAGCAACGGACGTGTCAACACCTCGCCTAGAAAACGCACGCCGTCCTCCAGCAGCGGACGCGAGTCTGTCAGGTACTTCTCATTGGCAATTTCAAGATAAAATTGAATGATTTGTCTCTCACCGCGCTTCATAACGCCTGCATTGAAAATAGCGCCATACAGCGAATCGAGGTGGCGCTGTAGATGCGCCGGATTCGGATAGCGCTCCGTGCCGCGCTGCAGCACATTCGGCAGCAGGGCCCCTCTGGTAACGAGATTTTCCTCAAGCGGCAGTTGAATATGTATCAAAATTGTCGTCGTTTTGAACTTTTGCGTAGGCAAAATGTGAATACCAAGACCGTCCTGTTCACGGCTTACAAACGATAGTTCACTCATGTGCCCGCTCCTTTCCGTTTTCCTTCTATTGTACCCGATTTAACAAACGATACCAAACACGGGCTACATGTCAGACTCGAAGACATGCCTTTCTACCCGTCTGCTTTCCTCCTCGGTCATTGCATGAAACCGGCCGCATGTCTCCGCCAGGCAAAGCATTCCTGTGAGGTTGCTGTCCTGATACGGCATACCCTGTTCGCTCCCGCAATACGGACATTTCCACATAAAAAAAACTCCTTTCCCGTTATGTTGTTTATAGTCTGCACGCCGAAAGAAGTTTTATGTCATATCCTTTTTGTGTGAAAATCGTGAGGAAAGAAGGAAAGGGGAGAAGAAATACGTTCCGGGGAAGAAAAAGGCGTTCGCCTTTTTTATATTAAAATCCCCTCCTCGTTCTCTTCTCTTTTTCCCTTCACACCTCAAAAGTCAGCCGCCCTTTTTATGATTTTCATGGCTGGGTTGCAGTTGAAACGCCATGGGAATTTTTTGGGTCGTTATCGTCCCATGTCCGTTTGAGGCGTTGCCATAATAAGAGAATCCAGCAGCCGAATCCAACCATGCGCTGCGCAAACGCTCGCTTCCGCTTCAACCAAGTCTTCCGTCGTATTAAGCAGCGTGGCAAGTTCTCCGATATCGATTCGTCCCTTTTCCCACACAATCCGCAAAAATTCGTTTCGAAACACGGCGAAGCCCCTCCTTGTTTCTCCTATTCGCTTGCTTAATAGGTTTATTATACAAATTTTCACCGGCGCATTTTGTCTAATCATGTCGCCCCTCTCACAAAAATATTTCGTTTTTATCCGGCAAAATGCCGTATATTTCCCGGAAGTTGCAACTATTTTCCTCTATCTTCGTAGAAACGTATAATGAGCCAATAAAACCACTATGGTGTTTCAGCCGCAACCCCGACATGAAAATCATGGGGGAGCGGCTGACTTTTGGGGTATGAAGAAAAAGAGAGGGAAGAATGAGGAGAAGATTTCAATGGTGAAAAAGGCGAAGGCCTTTTTCTTCTCTGGATCTTATTTCCTCTTTCCCTTCCTTCTTTTCTCATGATTTTCACAGAAAAAATAAAGGACCGGTGCGCATGTGGAAACAATGGTATCAGCGCCTGCGGGAATGGTGGGTCGATAAACCGCATAAGGCGGGTACGTTAATCAAAGCCCGCTATGAAGTCATTCGCACACTTGGTATGGGCAGCTATGGAATTTCTTATCTTGTAATGGACCGGACCCTGCAAGAAGAACGCGTTCTGAAGCAAGTGCGGCCCAGCCGTCTGGACAGTCCAAAAGGCCGTCCGCTGTATGAATATGAAGTCAGCTTGCTGTCCTCGCTGCACCACCCGCAATTCCCGCGTGTGTTTGACTCATTTGAGGAAAAAGGGCAACTCTACTACGTCATGAGCTATATTAAAGGGAGCACGCTGGAAGACATGCTGTTTGAAGAGAAGGCATCATTTACTGAGCGGGAAGCGTGGCGCATCATTCTTCAGATTCTTACGCTTGTAGAATACCTGCACAGTAAGCGGATTGTTCACCGTGATATCCGGATTCCAAACGTAATCTGGAATGAAGGGAAAGTATACCTGCTTGACTTCGGACTGGCCCGCTATCTGGGAGATTCTCCTTCCTATTTTGAAGACACAGGCGATCATTACTGGCTTGAAAAAAAACTAAAGCGGGAGGTACACCCGCGCAGCGACATTTACGCGCTCGGACATTTTATGCTCTTCATGCTGTACAGCACATACGACGCAGAGGAGGAGGAGCCTGAGCGAAGCTGGGAAGAAGAACTTTCGCTTGCACCTGAGACCGTGCGAATGCTCAGGCGCATGCTTCAGTTCGATGAACCGTATGAAACGGTGGAGGAGCTGAAAAACAACATTGAGGCGTATTTGCAAACCCAATAAACGAAGCGGGAGAGCATGTGCCTCCCGCCTTATTTCCACCCTTTATTTACATAATGAAATTATGTGTCACCTAGCCCCTTTGGCCTTCTCATTTTCTGGATAGGAAATCCAATCGCTCCAGCTTCCCGCATACAATTTTGCATTTTTATACCCGAGTCGTTCCAGCACGAATAAATTAGCGCATGCTGTAACTCCGGAGCCGCAGTAGACGATAATTTCCCGGTCTCTAGGCAATTCGGCGAAGCGCTGACGAAGTGCCGTTTCACTCTTTAAAAATCCTTTCTCATCCACAATCGCCTGCCAATCATAGTTGACCGCACCGGGAATATGACCGCCTATCGGATCGATGGTTTCCGCTTCGCCGGTATATCGGTTACATGCGCGAGAGTCGATTAACACAGCTCCATCTTCTCCAAGTCCAAGATTCCGGCGAATATCTTCTACGCCGCACAGCCAATCTTTTTGAACATGTGGTATGTATGTTGCAGGCAAGCGTTCAGGAATTTCTTTCGTAATCGAGTGGCCGGCTTCTTTCCAGGCCTCATACCCGCCATCAAGCAGAGCCGCGTTCCGATGTCCGACATAACGCAGGACCCAGTAGGCGCGTGCGGCCATCGCCCCTTTTTGGTCATCATACAGTACAACCAGCGTATCGTTATCAATTCCTGCCCTGCCAAGCTTGTCTGCGAATGTATCAGCATCCGGCCACGGATGGCGGCCGCCGTGCTCGGCTTTTGGCGCTGACAGATCCTTTTCCAAATCAAAATATACCGCACCGGGAATATGATCCGCTTCATATTCTTCTCTTCCTTTATCAGGGTTGCCCAGCACAAATCTGCAATCCGCCACTACAATATTTTTATCGTGCAAATGTTCCGCAAGCCATGAAACTGAAACAAGCGTATCCATTCTATCCTCTCCTTCACCTCATACGTCTTCTCTGTTTATGCGTTACTCACCGGTAAACATCGGCTTACGCTTCTCTTTAAACGCCTGTACTCCTTCACGATGATCCGCCGTGCTCGCCATAACCGTCTGGGCCGTCTGCTCCATTCCCAGCATGGCTTCCAAATCTGCCGTCAGCGCCTGATTGGCGAGCTTTTTGATCATCGCATACGTACGCGACGGACCATTCGCTAACTGTACGGCTAATTTTTTTGTCTCTTCCGCGAGAGCACTAGCCGGGAACACTTCATTTACAATGCCCCACTCTTGCGCCTTAGCCGCCGAAAGAATTTTGCCTGTAAACAGCATTTCTTTTGCCCTGTACGTCCCCAGTGTACGCGGCAGGAAGAACATGCCGCCTCCATCAGCCACCAGGCCAATTTGTGCAAACCCTGCCGAGAACTTAGCATCGTCTGAGGCTACAATCATGTCGCAGGCCAATGCAAGGCACAGGCCGGCACCCGCTGCGTATCCGTGCACTGCCGCGATAATCGGCTTCTCCAGTTTGCTCATGGAACGCACCAGGTAGTTCAGCTTGCCTACAAAATCGTGAATATCCAGGGGAGTGAAATCGCTCATGCTTTTTACATCACCGCCGGCGCAGAAAGCCCGTCCTGCTCCCGAGATAACGACCGTCTTCACTTCCCGATTACGACCGGCTTCCTCCATCGCCTGAACAAGGCCGTTCAGCATCTCTTCACTGTAAGCATTTAATACTTCAGGACGCTGTAAAACGATTGACATAACTCCTTGCTCGATTGCCGCACTGACAACCGACGTCCGGATGCTCATATGTACTGCCCCCTTTTATTAATTTGCAGGATTTTTTGTTTCTGGCTAGAAGTGAATACTAAAGTCAAGATGCGTTACCGAATCGTTTGAATTTACTGTCTTTTATCGTAGCAAAGGTTTGTCAATAAAGTCAACGTTTGTTCACAAACCAATACAACTTTTCTACTATAATAAAAGGGAGTAGACACAAATATGCAGGCCAACAAATCGGAGGTGTGCGCCGTATCCGGCAATAACCATGAGTGAGAAATACGTTTACCTATTTCACGAAGGCAACGCAAGCATGAATGAGCTTCTCGGAAGGAAAGGCGCCAACCTGGCGGAAATGACAGGACTTGGTCTTCCGGTCCCGTCCGGCTTTACGATTACAACGAGTGCCTGCCGTCGCTTCTATGAAGAAGGTAAAATCGTTCATCCCGATATCGAAAAAGAGATATACACGGCTCTTCATACACTGGAAAAGACTACGGGAAAACGCTTTGGTCATCCAAGCAATCCACTACTCGTATCGGTTCGTTCCGGTTCATCTACTTCCATGCCCGGCATGATGGATACGATTCTGAATCTGGGGCTGAATGATTACACGGTTGCCGCTCTTGCCAAGCATAAAGAAAATAAGCATTTTGCATACGACTCATACCGTCGCTTTATTCAGATGTTCAGCTCTATTGTGCTCGGCGTGGATGATGACTTGTTCGAAGATGAACTGGAGAAGATGAAACGCCATGCAAGCGTACAGCAGGACTCCCAGTTGACAGCCGATCACTTGCTCGATTTAATCTTAATTTTCAAAGAAATCGTGTTCAAGGAAACGGGGCAGAAGTTTCCGCAGGACCCTAAACAGCAGCTTATCACCGCGATCGGGGCTGTATTCGATTCCTGGTACAATCCGCGGGCAACGTTTTACCGGCGCATCCATAAAATACCGGATGACATCGGTACCGCCGTCACCGTTCAGCAGATGGTATTCGGCAATCTGGGTCCAAACTCCGGAACAGGTATCGCTTTTACCCGCCATCCGTCCACCGGAGAAAACGAGCTGTTCGGCGAGTTTATGTTTAGTGCACAGGGAGAAGACATCGTAGCAGGTATCCGGACGCCCCAGCCGATGACAGTGCTGCAGGAGAGGCTGCCCGAGACATTTATCCAGTTTGAAAAAATAGCTCAGGATTTGGAAAAACATTACCGTGATGTGCAGGATATCGAGTTTACCGTTGAGGAAGGCAAACTGTATGTGCTGCAGACCCGTTCCGCCAAACGAACTGCAGAAGCCAATATCAAAATTGCGGTTGATATGGCAAACGAGGGCCTTATTACACGTGAAGAGGCCATTATGCGCGTTGATCCTGCTTCCATCGTGCCACTAATGCAGCATACGATCGATCCGAACGCGGAGCTGAATGTGATTGGCAAAGGGCTTGATGCCAGTTCCGGAGCGGCAACCGGCATCATTGTTTTCGACGCCGAAGAAGCGGAGCGCCAGCATAGAACAGGGCATTCGGTTATCCTGGTGCGCCAGGAGACGACGCCGGAAGACATTCATGGCATTCTGGCCAGCGCCGGAGTATTGACCACCCGGGGCGGAGTGACCAGCCATGCTGCGGTTGTAGCACGCGATCTGGGTACGCCTTCCGTTGTCGGCTGTGAATCGTTTAAAGTGGATATGGAGCAGCGTGAACTGCGTACGGACTCCATTACATTAAAAGAAGGCGACGTCATTACGATTTGCGGATCGACCGGCCGGATCATCCTCGGTGAAGTGCCACTGGTGCCACCGAAGCTCTCCAAAGAATTCTGCACACTGCTCGAATGGGCGAACGAATTTAAAACGATGTGCGTTTACAGCAGCGTAAATACCCCGCAGGAAGCAGAGTTGGCGCGCCGTATGGGAGCGGAAGGCGTCGGTTTGTGCCGTACGGAGCTAATGTTTATGGACCCGGAACGCCTGCCTCGTGTAACCCGAATGATTCTTGCCCACAATCAGCGCGAGCGCAAGAAAGCGCTGAACGAGCTAATTCCGCTACAGAAATCCGACTTCCATGGTATTTTTCGGGCGATGGAGGGCAAACAGGTCACCATCCGCTTAATCGATCCACCGCTGCACGAGTTTCTGCCAAACCCGGCGACACTTGCGCTCGAGTTAGAGAGAGCACGCGTAGCGGGCGACAAGAAAGTGGTAGAGGAAAAAGAGGCGCTACAACAGCGAATCGAAACTCTGCATGAGCTAAATCCTTCATTCGGACACCGGGGCTGCCGGATCGGCATTACGTATCCGGAAATTTACGAAGTGCAGACACGTGCGATTGCGGAAGCAGCGCTGGAACTAAAGGCTGAAGGGATTACCGTCTACCCGCGCATTATCGTACCGCTCGTCAGCGATTGGCGCGAGATGAAAGCGGTGCGGGAAACGGTAGAAGAAACACTGCAACAGGTATTCAGCGTATACCGTGATCGAATCGAGATCCCGATCGGTGCATTCATCGAGCTGCCGCGCGCATGCATTACGGCAGACAAGGTGGCGGAATATGCCGATTTCTTCATCTTCGGCACGAACGACTTGACGCAGTCGACCTACGGATTCAGCCGCGATGATGCGGAAGGCAAATATCTTGCTTATTACCTGGATCACAATGTTTTACCGGAAAACCCGTTCATCTATCTGGATGAAGAAGGGGTGGGCAATTTGATTGAGATTGCCATCGAGCGGAGCCGCAAATGCAAGGCCGATCTGAAGATCGGGGTATGCGGCGAGCATACGAGCGAGAAAGACTCTGTATTCTTCCTGCAGAACTTGAACATGAATTTCATCTCCTCGGTTCCGCAGCGGGTCCCATGCGCACGCATTGCTGCCGCTCAGGCCGCCATCCGCACCCGACAACAAAACGCTGTTGCCAGCAATAAGAAAAATTCGCTTACGAAAGAAGAATGAATTTGTCTATCCTAAACAAACGAGCCGCATCGCCAATTTTTTTCTTTTCTACTCAGTGCAGCTCCTGTGCTGAAAAGAAACCCTTCGGCGTGCGGCTTGTTTGTTGATGGCATATTTATTTTTTCTCTACTTTTCTTCAAGCGGCTTCAGCTCAAAACCTTCCTCAAATAACTGTGAATATCGAATCTCCGGAAACGCCATATCTGTATGCGTATAGTAGCGCGTGTCAATTACGATACGGCCATCTTCCGGAAAGCCCAGATTGTCCAGATAGTGTTTTGCTTCCACAAGGCGCTTCTGAATCTCCGTCCATGACTCGAACTGCCAGCAAATCTCCAGCTTGTCGTTAAACACGCTGAAATGCACACCCGTCTCGGTCAGAAACGGCATCACCTTCGTATGCATCACATCGCCGTTCCAGACAATCATGTCCCCGTTCTTCAGCAAAATCCCCCGCGCATATTTTTCATCCCGATAGATGTTCTTTACATCGCGGCGTGTCGGATTGGTACACAAGAATAAGTCATCCAAATTGCCCATCGCAAGATCCCCCTGCTTTCATTATCTTTTTATGAATCGGTTTCTTCTTCAAGCCAATTGTAAAACGGAAATTCTTGCGGCATCCCACCGAGCGCCTGTCCACTGCGCTCGCCGCGCTGCTGATGCTTGCGAAACTTCAAGCTATACTCGCGTGCCTGCTGTGGCGTCCGAATATTGTTGCGGTGCCACTCGAATAAAATCCGATCAATATAACGAAAAAACAGCTTGCCCGAGATGACAGCTTCCCGAAGCGCCGCCATAATGAGTGCCTCACTATATCCGTCCTGATCCACCCACATGGCCAGATTCTCACACTCAATCGGCGACAGGGGTCGGCCAAATTCTTCTTCGAATACGGCATACAGATTTTTTACATTTTCGCCCGTTCTGACTATGCCCGGTATATCTTCATCTACTGTTTCCCTTTGTAAACAGGCCACAATCTTCTTATATAGGGGCGTAAAACAGTACCACTCTGAGCGTACCCGGGTCGACGGGTCAATCGTCTCCTCGATCGAGATATATCCCTGCTGCACAAGCCGCTGCAGACGCTTGACAATTGTTGATGCGTCTGCACTCATTCTCTCTTCCAGTTCATGAATTGTCGGAAACGGCTTACCTTCCGTTTTAAAAGCGAGAAGATGAACAATGACCATCATCTCCTCATCCGATAATCCGATCTGCCGATAATGCTGTAGAAGCAGGTTAGGCAGCGGTGTTGTTCCGGCCTCTAACATACACAATAAGACATCACTCATCGAAATCCACCTCTCATGTATGAACGATTATAGCAGGATCGATCCGACAAGTTTAGTCTTGCAAAAGTTGCATTTTTCCTTTATGGCTTAGATTCGGCAATTACGGATACAGACGGTTCAGCAAACGTGGGAACGGAATCGTTTCACGCACGTGCTCAGTACCGCAAATCCAGCCTACGGTACGCTCAAGACCAAGTCCGAAGCCAGAATGCGGAACGGAACCGTATTTACGCAGGTCCAGATACCATTGATACGCTTGAGGATTTAAATTATGTTCTTCATACCGCTTCTGCATCAATTCCAGATCGTCAATCCGCTGGCTGCCGCCGATAATTTCCCCGTATCCTTCCGGTGCAATAAGGTCGGCACACAGAACGACATCCGGATTCACGGGGTCCGGTTTCATATAGAATGCTTTGATGCTGGCCGGATAATGAGTGATGAATACCGGCTTGTCAAACTTTTCAGCAATCGCCGTCTCATGCGGTGCGCCGAAATCTTCACCCCATTGAATTTCGTGCCCGTCTTTTTGCAGCATTTCGATTGCTTCGGTATACGTAATACGCGGGAACGGCGCTTTCACATTTTCGAGCTTCGCTGTATCACGGTTGAGCCGTTTTAATTCCAATTGGCAATTTTTCAACACATACTGCACAATATAGCTAACGAAATCTTCTTGGATGCGCAGGTTTTCTTCATGATCCACGAACGCCATCTCCGGCTCGATCATCCAGAACTCAATTAAGTGACGGCGTGTCTTCGATTTCTCGGCGCGGAATGTCGGGCCAAACGAGAAGACCCGTCCAAGTGCCATGGCCGCAGCTTCCATATACAGCTGCCCGCTCTGCGACAGGTACGCTTCCTCATCAAAATATTGTGTATGGAACAGCGTCGTCGTTCCTTCCGCCGAAGTTGGCGTTAAAATCGGAGGGTCCACTTTATAAAATCCACGCTCTTTGAAGAACTCGTATACCGCTTGAATCACAGCGGAACGAATGGAGAGAATCGCCTGCTGGCGCATGGAACGAATCCAAAGGTGGCGGTGATCCATCAAGAACTCTACACCATGCTCTTTTTTCGTAATCGGGTATTCCTCTGCGATATGAATCGGCTCTATGTCGGTTACGGTCAGTTCATAGCCAGATTTCGAACGCTCGTCTTCACGGACAACTCCTCTCACATACAGCGAGCTTTCCTGAGTAAGCGCTTTGGCTGCTTCCCATACTTTCGGAGCGACTTCCTGCTTGACGAGCACTCCTTGAATGAAACCGGTTCCATCACGCAGTTGCAGAAATTGAATCTTCCCGCTGGAACGTTTATTAAAGAGCCAGACGCCAAGGCGCACTTCTTCTCCTACATGCTTTCCGATTTGAGAAATTGTCGTCAGCATATTGTCATCCTTTCTATCTAAAGAAATCGGGATCAGAAACCTACAGAATTATACTATCCATTCCCTGATTTTGCAAATGCTGCTGCTCCCCTTTTTTCGACCCAAAACCACATAATTTTCTCAGCCTCAGGGCGGAGGTATAATAGAAAACAAGTTGGTACAATAACTATATCACAGTATTTCCATGGAGGGTGGGAAACAAAAAAGAAAGCGATTTTTGGAATGAATACATAAAATCGGTGGTAAGTATCCAATATCATTCCATTTTAATTTAGAAAGTAGGAGATGCGGCGATGAAACTTTCCAGAAAACTTGTGGCTCTTGTTCTGGGACTTGGCCTCGTCGGTGCGACTGGTGCGGTTGTTACACAACCTGATGTGCGTGCAGATAATAGTGCCCTGTCCCGACAATTCCAACAGCAGCAGACGCCCCCCGCTCCGGTGAAGGACCAGACAACTGAATCTGTCGCTTCAGATATATATATCAATAAAGCGATGGGCTTCTCGCTTCAACTGCCCGCCTCATGGGAGAACAAATATACTGTGGAACAAGTAGAAAAAAACATAGACGGATTCCCGGCAGTTATCTTTATCAATCCAAAGCACTCATTCGAACTTATGGAAATCGTCACAATTCCTGGGAACATATGGAAAAGCGAAGGGTATGACGAATCTCTCTACTTAAAACTTGCAGAACGAGACGGCACGATATATGCGGCACTCTTCCCTTCAGAAACGCTGTACGAAGGCGACCAGGAAGTGACGGAAATTACCGACATGTTAAACGACATGTTTGAACAGATTAAAACCGGATTCGCAGTAACGAAATAGACGGGTACAAAGGCGGCACATCAACGTGCCGCTTTTTTCTGTGAAAATCGTGAGGAAAGAAGGAGAAGAGTGAGGAAAAAAGAGCTAAGGAAGAAAAAGGCCTTCGCCTTTTTCACCATTAAAATCCTCTCCTCGTTCTCTTCTCTCTTTCCCTTCGTACCGCAAAAGTCAGCCGCCCTTCCCCTCATTTTCATGCCGGGGTTGCGGCTGAGACGCCATGGTGGTTTTCTTATAAAGTATAGCATTTTCCTCATTTTATAGTTAGAATGTACTGTGTGATTACTCCTAAACCATTTTTGTAGAAAGGAACTCTATAATGAAGATTTTGCTTGTTGATGATGAGCCTGGCATTCTTGCTCTATTGGAACGAGTTCTGCGTCACGCCGGCTATCATGACCTTATAACCGCTGAATCCGCTTCAACTGCTCTCACATACATTCATAACACTTCCATCGACTCAATCTTAATAGATATCATGATGCCAAACATAGACGGAATTACAGCATGCCGACGCATCCGGGAGCATCCAGCCTATATTGATACACCCATTATCATGCTTACCGCTTTTGATAACAGGACGCATCTAAGCAGGGCGTTCGAAGCGGGGGCTACCGATTATATTACCAAACCAATCAGTATTGAAGAACTGCTCGCCAGAGTACGCAACGCGCTTCGTTTCAAACTGATGCTCGATGCCAGCAAAGAGCGGGAACAAACCATGCAGGTGCTATTCAAAAAAATTATGCATGAAATTGAATTGGCTAAAAATATTCAGCGTGGTGTACTGAGCGCTCCTCTCTCCAACCCGCATATTGAAACCGATGCGTTTTATGAACCGTCCCAACAGCTTGCAGGTGACTTATATAGCTGGTTTCCGATCGATCAACATCGGTATGGCGTTATTGTACTGGATGTAATGGGACATGGAGTAGCCGCCTCGCTCATCAGTATGTCGGTACGCTCCCTACTGCGCGGCATGATTACGCGCCTCGGCGACCCGATCGCGGTTATGACGGAACTTAATCGTCATATGCATACACTGTTTTCCCGATCGGCACATCCGATTCCACATTATTTCACCGCAATTTATCTCATGATTGATACACAAACACAAGTCATCGAATATGTAAATGCCGGGCATCCAGCCGGCTTCCTTCTTACGTCTACCCAACGTCCACAGCTGCTTACAGAGGGATGCCTTCCCATCGGGCTCGTCACAAATTTACCTATGCGAAAGGGCTGCATCCCGTATGACGGTGAGACATTGTTGGTCCTGTATACGGATGGATTGCTGGCAGCCATGGAGGATAGTGAAAACGATATTTCTTCTCTGCACAGCCTATGCGCTTCTTTCCCGTTATTATCCGGCCGTTCATTCATCGATTATATTTTTTCTAGGTATCCACTGAATTTACGCCATCTGGAAGATGACATCTGTCTGGTGACCATCCGCCTTAAAATATAGAAAAAAGGCTTTTTGCACAAATCAATACGATCATAAAATGAATTTTAATGTACGAACATTCCTTACGTAATGGATCAATGTTCTATCTATACTGTTCTCTAGTACCATAAAAAGGCCTGGAATTCGAGTGCATCGAACGCCAGGCTTTGTTCTTAGTTTTCTTCTACGAATTTTTTGATACGGGCAATGCCTTTTTCTAATTGTTCTAGCGATGTTGCATACGAAATGCGGATATGGTTCGGTGCACCGAATCCGGAACCCGGGATAAGCGCAACGTATTCCTTCTCAAGTAGCGCTTGCGCCCATTCGTCCACATCGGAATAACCGCCTTTTTTCATCGCTTCGCTCACGTTGGCGAACAGATAAAATGCGCCTTTCGGCTCCACGCAATGAATGCCTTCAATATCATTCATCAGTTTAACAACCGCTTTGCGGCGTTTGTCAAACTCGGCTTTCATCATCTCCAGCGACTCCTGCGAACCTTCGAGCGCTGCCAGCGCGCCATACTGAGCAAATGTTGTCGGATTCGATGTGCTGTGGCTGGACAGGTTCGTCATCGCTTTAATCAACGCTTCGTTTCCTGCCGCGTAGCCAATCCGCCAGCCCGTCATGGAATACGGTTTGGACATACCGTTAATAACCACCGTTAATTCATACGCTTCCGGGCTAAGGCTTGCGATGCTTACGTGCTCCTGTCCATCGTAAATCAGCTTCTCATAGATTTCGTCTGATACCATGAGGATTTGCTTCTCGATGCAGACCTGTGCAAGGCCTTCCAGCTCTTCACGTGTATACACGCTTCCGGTCGGGTTGCTTGGTGAGTTGATGATAACGGCACGCGTTTTATCCGTAATCGCGGCACGCAGCTGTTCCGGCGTAATTTTAAATTCGTTTTCTTCCGAACCTTCCACAAATACAGGAACACCGTCCGCGAGCGTAATCATTTCCGGATAGCTTACCCAGTAAGGAATCGGGACAATGATCTCGTCGCCCGGGTCAACGATCGCCTGGAACAGGTTATACAAAGCATGTTTCGCTCCATTGCATACAACGATCTGAGAAGGTTTGTATGTAATATTGTTGTCGCGCTGCAGTTTCTCGCAAATCGCTTTCTTCAATTCAGGAATCCCTGCGGCGGCCGTGTACTTCGTCTGGCCCTCTTTCATTGCTTTTACTGCGGCGTCGATAATATGCTGCGGCGTATTGAAATCAGGCTCACCCGCTCCCAGGCCGACCACGTCGTATCCTTCGCTGCGCAACTCTTTCGCTTTGGCGGTAATGGCGAGCGTTTTGGACGGCGTAATTTGCGCTACGCGCTTCGCTAATTTCATATGAGCTCCTCCTCTACTTCCTACAAAAAAATCCACCTATTTTGTTTTTTCAATACCTTTCCATTTTACAACTCTTATTTCAAAAAGGGAAGTTGAAGTGCATAGAAAAAGGATAACCCGGTGCAATTCGGATTATCCTTTTTCCTTTTGTCATGCCTTCATACGACGAGCTTCGATTTCTTCCACTTTTCTCTGCTTCGGAAGCGCGCGCGCTTCTTCAAGCATGGCGCGGAATTCTTCACCGCTTAGTACTTCCTCGCGCAGCAGATGATCCAGAGCATGACGGAATACCGGGAAGTGTTCGGTCAGCACCTGGCGTGTGCGATCCAGCAATTCATTAAGAATACGCTGTCTTTCTTCATGCAGCGCCTCTTTCCCGACCATGTCTATCTTCACAATGCCAAGTTGGGACAAGCCGCTGTCGATAATCGTGTTCACAAGGCGCAAAGCTTGTTCAAAGTCGTTGCGCGACCCGGTACTGCGACCACCATACAGCATCTCCTCTGCCACAGCACCGCCGAGCGCGATCATAATCTGCTGCTCAAGGTTTTCGAGCGTATACAGATAGCGATCCTGCTGCGGGCTCTGTCGGACATAGCCAAGCGCCTGGCCGCGCGGACGCAGCGATACCTGCGACACAGACATCGGCCGCACCACTTCGGATACAATTGCATGACCAAGCTCATGGTTCGCCACACGTTCCCGTTCCTCGGCAGTCGATTCACGGTCTGTCTGCTCTCCCATCATGACCTTATCGATCGCATGGGAAAAATGCCGCTGCGTAATAACCTTGCTTTTGTCGCGGAATGCATAAATAGCCGCTTCATTGGTTACACTTTCTAACTGAGCACCGGAAAAATTAAACGTATCGCGCGCAATGGCTTCAATGTCCACATCGTCAGCAAGGGGCTTATTTTTTACATGAATCTCAAGAATCTGTTTACGCGCCTTCATATCCGGCAGATCAACCACAATCTGACGGTCAAAACGGCCCGGACGCACGAGCGCATCATCAAGCATGTCCGCACGGTTCGTAGCAGCAATCATCAGCACACGCGGATGTTCGGTCGTCGTAATCCCATCCATCTCTGTTAATAGCTGGTTCAACGTCTGATCATACTCACGATGCTGGTTGCCTTCACGCTTACCGCCGAGCACATCGATTTCATCAATAAAAATAATCGCGCTATCCTGATTATTTTTCTCCGCTTTTTGCTTCGCTTCTTTAAAAAGATCGCGAATGCGCTGCGCACCGACCCCGACATACATCTCTACGAACTGGGAGCCGGATGCCGCCACAAAGGCGGAATTAGTATAATTAGCGGCCGCTTTGGCCATTAATGTTTTCCCTGTGCCCGGTGGTCCGGTCAACAGAATTCCCTTTAACGGGCGAATGCCATATTCTTTTAACGTATCTTTGTGAATCAAAAAATCGAGCGCTTCTTTCAATTCTTTCTTAGCGCGCTCCTGGCCGCCGATCTGATTGAACTTAACCGTTGTCTTGACCGTTTCCGCCGCTGTCTTCTTCTGAGTAATGGATACGCCACCCTGTCTCATTACAAAAAACATAAGAAAACTGATAATGATCGCTGCAATGATTAACGGAGCCACGTTCACACCGATAAATACAAGAAACGCGATGAAAACCGGGATCGCACCGATGACTATTTCTTTACCCATTCCGGCTCACCTCTCGTTCGCGCGGCAGCACCGCATAATACGGATTCTTGCCGTCGTTAAGATAGATATATACATACTGATCGTCCATATGGGAGCCTACGTTGGCCAATTTATGCTTTTTCTTTATCTGCTCTAATACGCCTGGAATCTTTGAATAAGTATGGAGTTCCATTGCCTCTGCAATGGCGAATGCGTTCTCATCCCAAATTTTCTGCAGGTTTTTATTCGGGGAATCGAACTCGATTTTAACTGCTCTTCCGTTCGATTTCTCTGAAGCGATTTTCTTTACTCTTTTATAGTCTTCCGCAAACTTGTCCGGATTGTTAAATGCTACATTTAAAGTAATCACGTCGCGGGCAATCGCGATATCGTTGAGCTTCACGCCTTTCATCGTCGCGATTTCGTTGGTGATTGGTTTTTTCACAAATTGGTTTTGAAACACATACCAGCCCCCGAACAGCAGCAAGCTGCTGAATAAAACGGATAAAAAGATGGGCAATGCGCGTACCTTCATCCCCTACCCACCCCTTTCTACAAAAGTGATATATTGTTTATATATCATGTAGTATATCATAAATATGTTGGTTATGGGGTAAGCGTTTTTTTCCTTCACAAAAATGACAACGTTAGGGCCAAAGACGAAAAATGGAGCGAAGATCCCCTCCGCTCCATCGTACCATACTTCCGATGCTACGTATCCGCCTTTTGCAGCTGGTACGATTTCAGAAACTTACCATTATACATATCAATGTAATAATAATGAAAGTAGTCCCCTTCTGCAAACAACACTTCCCATGCCTTACTGTTATCCTGTTTGGCAGGAATAATGTGAATCAGTTGCATGCCCGGATGGTCTTTGGCCAATGCTTCGAGCACATTCTCCCTGGGGATGAGGCGCGACATTTTTTCCACCTCTCCTTGCTCTCCATGAAACCATGCCACCAGCTTTTCGCCGTCTTCCGTTTTTCCTTCGATAACAATATAGTCCTGTTTTCCATAATACGTGCCTACAGAGGTGACTTCAGTTATCTGTGTGCGCGATAACGCCAGTGCTTTGCCTTGCTCCTCGATTGCCCTCTGCTGTCCGCGCAGATGCAAATACAAAGCGAGCGCTGAACACAGCACGACCAATAACAGCGCGAGCGCTCCGTATACCCACGATTTTCTCATTGGCATTCCTTATCCTTACCTGTGTTTCGTATTTTCTGGACATCAAAAAATGCTAAACATACTGCCCGTATCCACGGAGATACTAAGGTTACGCGCAGGAGGAGGTGAGCGTGCGTGAAGCAGCCGCACCTTGCGCATCTTGTGGAATCGATACCGGAAGAAGTAGTAAGGCTTCTTGCGGATGAACGAAGCCCTTCCTGGATGCTTCTGTCTTCCCCGTTTCGCTACGAGGGAGAAGATACTTTCGCTTCGTTCCGTCAGCCGAACCTTCATTCCTGGATTACTATGGAACAGCCGCAATGACAACAACCATTCACATTTTAATTCCCCTACCTATCCATCTTCCATTCTCCCTGCCGCATGCGGCAGGGAGCCTTTTTCCACACTGAACTCATCCCCCTGTCTCTTCCCTGTTTATCCGCTTTTATTTTTTCTCCAATTTTTCAAACATCCGGTTGGCGTTCTCGATAACAGCGGTCTCATCCATCGTTAAGCACTTGCCGTCCTTAATGAGCTGCGTACCCTGGACATATACATCTTTAACGTCCCTGCCGCTCGCCGCATACACAACATGCGAAATCGGGTCATGCTTCGGCTGGAAGAAAACGCTGTGCGAATCAAGCACGATAAAATCGGCCTGTTTCCCCACTTCAAGCGAGCCGATTTGATCATCCATAAATACAGCTTCCGCACCATAGATAGTAGCCATACGCAGCGCTTCCGTCGCCGGCACGAGCACCGGATTATGACGATGGCCTTTATGCAGAAGCGCCACCATCTTCATTTCCTCAAACAGATCAAGGTTGTTATTGCTCGCCGAACTGTCCGTGCCAAGCGACACGCAAATCCCCCTCTCCATCATCTCCGGTACGCGGGCAATGCCGCTGCCAAGCTTTAAATTGCTGATCGGATTGTGCGATACTTTCACATCGTACTTCGCAAGCGTATCCAGTTCTTCATCCGTCAAATGTACGGCGTGTGCCACCAGCGTCGGCCGATTAAATACACCGAGCTTCTCTAAGTGCTCCACCGGCCGGGTTCCGTAATCGTTGACATTCTGCTGTACTTCCCATTCCGTTTCGGACATGTGGATATGTACCGGCAAGTCCAGCTCATGGGCACGGGCTACAATTCGCTCCACATAATCCGGCGGGCAAGTGTACGCCCCATGAGGTGACATCATCGTCATGATGCGGCCATTTGCCGTCCCGTTCCATTTGGCGGCAAATGCGCTCGCCTCTTCAAGCTTCTTCGTCTGCTCTTCCGCCGAGCACAAACCGATAACGCCGCGGCACAGGCGTGCGCGCATTCCGGAAGCGGTAACCAATTCCGCCACCATATCCATATTGTCATACATATCAACAAACGTCGTTGTACCCGTCTTCAGCATTTCAATAATAGAAAGCGACGTTCCCCAGCGCACATGCTCTTCCGTGAACTGGGCCTCAAGCGGCCACATCTTCGTCTCCAGCCATTCCTGCAGCGGCAGGTCATCCGCATATCCTCTAAGAAGCGACATGGCAGTATGGCCGTGCGTATTTACAAGGCCAGGCATGACAATGCGGCCTTCTGCGTCAATGACTTCATCATATGTATCCACGGCTTCAGGCGTCGGTCCGACATACGTTAATACGCCGTTTTCAAACGCAATTGCTCCGTCGTAAATAACCTCATTCGTTTCGTTTACTGTCAGCACTGTTGCATGAATGACGATTGTTCTCATATGGTATAGGGCGCGCTTGCCGCAGCGCGCCTTGCCTCCTTACCTGTGTTTTATAAATAATAAGCCAAACTGTGCAGCTCCATTGTAACATCCGCATCATGAACACGTACGTCCTCCGGCATACGCAGATTGGTCGGAGCAAAATTCAAAATGCCTGTAATTCCCGCATCCACCAGACAGTCAGCCACCGATTGCGCGGCTTCCGCCGGGACCGCAATAATACCGATGCGGATGCTTTTTTCTTTGACCGTCTCCTTTAGTTCACTCAGCGGCTGAATGGTCAGGTTGGCAATTTTTTTGCCGATTTTGTTCGGATCGGCATCAAAAACCGCAATAATCTTCATATTGTCCTTCAAGTATGCATTGTAGTTGCTAATGGCGTGTCCCAGATTCCCCGCACCGACCAGCAGCACGTTAATCTGCTGGTCAAGCTTAAGAATGCTTTTAATCTTTTCTACAAGATAATTCACTTCATAGCCAATTCCTTTTCGACCGAATTCACCGAAGCAGGCAAGGTCCTTACGAATTTGTGCCGGGTTTAAATCAAGCGCTTCGCCAAGCTGCTGCGATGAAACCGTGCGAACGTTCATTGCCTTTAAGTTGTTTAAATAACGCAAATAAACGGGAAGCCTTTTGACAACGGCCTCAGAAATTTTTGGCACTTTCACTCTCGTTCTCTCCTTCTTACCCTAGTCCCACTTCTTAACATCCTCTGACTGTATGTGTCTTCGTTCTCCCGACAGGTCCACACTTATGCCAGCCAATCCGCAATTTCGGGCAGAAGCTCCGCCGTCGGCTTCACCAGCATATTCGTCTCCGGCAAAGATTTAAGGAACACTCGGCCATATCGCGCATCGATGACACGCCGATCATAAATGAGCACGACCCCCCGGTCTGTACTCGTACGCACCAGTCGGCCGAATCCTTGTTTAAATCGGAGGACGGCCTGGGGCACGGACAATTGCATGAATGCATTCTTATTCTGCTCCTCAAATTGTTGATTGCGCGCCTCGACAAGCGGATGGTTCGGAGGCACGAACGGCAAGCGAACAATCGCGAGGCAAGACAAGTCTTCCCCCGGGATGTCCACCCCTTCCCAGAAACTGCTTGTGCCGAGCAACACACAGGCAGGAAGCGAGCGGAATTGCTTGGTTAGCTTGCTGCGGCTTGCCCCATCCATTCCGTGGCCGAGCACCGTAATCTCGACTTCTTTCAGCTTCTCTTTCAAAGGCTCATATACGCTGCGCAGCATGGCGTAGGAGGTAAACAAAACGAGCATGCGCCCTTTTGTCGTTACCGCAACCTGGGCGAGAGAATCGATCAACGCTTCCACGAAGTGGCCCTCCGAACCTCCTTTGATGTTTGGAATTTCACTCGGAATGCAGATGAGCGTCTGTTTTTTGTAATCGAACGGCGAAGCGAGCACGACTGTTTCGATGCTCTTTTCTTTAAGCAAATCGGCAAGTCCGAAGCGTTCGGTCGCATACGCAAAGGACGAATTCACGCTCAGCGTGGCTGATGTAAGAATGACGCTTTCTTTTTTATCAAAAAAGCGTTCACGTAAAAGCTCTGATACATCGATGGGTACCCGGTGCAAATACATCGTTCTGCGCGTGCTGCGCGTATCCAGCTCGACCCAATAGACGTAGCCGTCATCCTCGGTTAACAGCATATCATGCAGCAGCGAAGCATACTCCAGACAATCATTAACCATACCGTTCAAATCGATCAGCAATCCTTTCATGCCGATCGGCGCATCATCGCCGTGAATGTTTGCATAAATCGATTCCAGCTTTTTGCCGATGGCAAGCAGCAAGTCGACGCTGTTGCGCACAGCAGAAACGACGGCTCGACCCCACCGATTTTCGAGGTTCTCCTGCTTATAACGCATGACGGTACGACCGATCTCTTCGCCTTCCCTGGCGCGCTGGTGCGACCATTGATAGAGCAAGCTGTACATCTCGCGAATCGTTTCCTTGCCTTCGTGAATCTGCTGGTAGGCCGTCTCGATTGAGTGTTTGCTTTCCTCATAACTGGTCACACTCCAACCCCGTACTGCTTCTTCGATTTCCTCAAGCAGTCCGGGACCACGATCCGGATGCAGACGGTGCAGCATCCCTTCAAGCTGATAGGATGAAATGGTATCCCCTAAATGGCGGCTCGCCACATCGTCAAAGTGATGAGCTTCATCAATGACTGCATATTTATAAGTTGGAATGATACGGTGCTCCGCATTCATGTCGGTAAACAGAAGCGAATGATTTGTCACAATCACTTCAGCCTGCTGGGCTTGGCGTCGCGCCTGATGGTAATAGCAGCGCGAAAACCAGGGACACTGCCGGTTCAGGCATGAACCTGCATCGCTTTGCACTTGTTTCCAGTATACCTGCCCGCCGGACGGAAGACTAATTTCTTCTACATCTCCCGTCTCCGTTTCGGTCAACCAGACAAGCATCTGCGACTTGCTTAGCTGCACATCATAATTATCATGCTCTTCCTGCAAACTATGTGAAAACTTTCGCAGACACAGATAATTGTTTCTTCCTTTTAAGATGGAAATGCGGGGGGCATCATCGCCAAAAATCGCCTGCAAAATCGGGAGATCACGTGTATACATCTGTTCTTGCAGCTGAATGGTATGGGTGGAGATGACGACGGTCTCTTCCTCCCGCTTAGCCCAGAATACGGCTGGAATTAAATACGCCAGAGATTTTCCGGTACCGGTCCCTGCTTCAATCATCAAATGACGGCCGGATTCGAACGAATCATACACCTGTTTCATCATTGTGACCTGAGCCGGACGTAATTCAAAGCCGGGCATATGCTCTTTCAGCAAGCCCTGCTCGCCGAACAGACTGTCGATGAATGTTTCAAACTCCATCGCTTCTTCTATTCTTTGTCCGCTTGCCTTCTCAACCGCCTTCCGCTTCTTCAGGCAAATCTGATGCACTACTTCCAAATCCGCGTCCGGTTCGTATGCACCCTGACGAATCTTCCGCTGCTCGATATCGGAAAGCAGCGTCTGTACATCGGAATGGAACGGACGACTCAGCCGCTGAAGGTGCTGGATGGTGACAAGCGGCATATTCTCCAGCTTATCGAGCAGATGCAAAAGAATATATGCAGTCGCTTCCGCGTCGGAATCCGCCTGATGCGGCCGGTCATGCAGAATATCAAGTCCGACAGACAAGTCGGAGAGCCGGTACCCTTCCTGACCCGGCAGCAGAAGCCGCGACAACTCTACCGTATCAATCAACGGACCTGAGAACGGATGATAGCCAGCCTCGTTTAATGCGTTCTGCAAAAACGATAAATCAAAAAAAACGTTATGAGCCACAAATACGGCCCCGTCTAACATCTTTAGCAACGAAGGCAGCGCATCTTCAATCGGAGGGGCGTCTGCCACCATCTCATTGTTGATGCCTGTCAATTTTTCGATAAAAGGGGGAATGTCGACCTGCGGGTTGACCAGCGTAGAGAAACGTTCAACAATCTCCCTTCCGCGAACAAGCACCGCTCCGATTTGTATAATCCTGTCTCCCTCTTTTGGTCGATTGCCTGTCGTCTCAAAATCGACCACAACAAAAGTGTCCAACTGTTTCACCTCAAACTCTTTCGCTTCATCGCGCATCTTACAGACAGGGATCCACTTATTATTTTCTATTACTTAGGAGGGAAGTGCAATACAAAAAAAGAAAAACCGGCGTTTCATAATGCCGGCATGAACTCCTTCCAACGCTTATACGCTTCTTCGGGTGCACCGTCTATGTAGTGCACAAGCCCGGCGTACAAGCCGCTCTCCCGAATGACGCCGGCCGCATGGCTTGCCGAAAAATGCGTAAGCGCTTCTTCTCTTTTGCCCTGGTCGAGCAGCACTCTGCCCTGTAAGTAGTGACCCAACGCCTGTATATGACCATCCTTCGCAGCCAGCAACTCGTTCACCAATCCTTGCGCCTCTGCGATTCGGTGCTGTTTGAGGTAAGCGTACGCCAGCCCTGCCCGTGAAAGCGCGTGATCATGCCGCTGTGCAGTATGCTCAAATACGCGTGCGGCCCGCTCCGTCTCCCCCTGGGAAAGCAACACCCAGGCATAGGAACAGGCATAATCCGGCTGCTCCGGCGCAAGCGTTAACGCATACTTCAGATAAGGAATAACCCTGTCCCCCTGCTCGGCCTGCCATAGCGACCAGCCCAATCCATGCCAGACGGATGCATCATTTCTGTAATCTGGCAGAAGCGTCTGATAGCAACGGGCCGCGTCCGCAAATCGACCCAGCCGCTCATACGTACATGCAATCGCCTTACGCTGCTTCGCTCTGTATGCGAATGATTCGGCTCGTTTCAACAGGGCGTACGCTTCATTCTCCCTTCCGTTTGCCGCATGACAAGTGCTTGCCAGCAGCAATACCTCCACATCGTCTGATTCGTTATTCAGGAGTGAAAGGGCTGCCTGCGCTGCTTCTTCATATCGTCTGAGATGATACAATGTCAGCGCCCGATTGTAGCCCGCATCCGTTAAGTCTGGAAACGTTCTAAGCGCTCGTTCAAACCAGCTTACCCCTTGTTCAGGGTGACCCTCCAGTACTGCAATCGATCCCAACGCGTTGTATGAGGCGGCACAGATGAAGGCATTGTCGCACGTTTCCGTAAGCAGGCGAAACTGCCGGTATGCCACATCAAGACGCCGCGACATAAAGAAACCGAAGGCAAGATACAGCCGTGCTACCGTTACATCGGGCGCCTCTTCAAGAACACGGCTGAATGATTCCACCGCCTCCCGGTACATCGATAATGTAAAATACCCCTGTCCTTGACGAAACTTAGCGGCCAGCGCATAGGGAAGAAGGATCTCTTCCACATCCTGGTCTTCAGGCTTTTTCTCTCCCTTTGATTCAGCTTTATGTGGCGAGACGGAAGGGAGCGTCGCATGCCCGCTCTCTTCCTGCTCAAACATGCGCTGAGCCTCAACCAGTTTTTCTTCAAATTCAAGCCAATCTTCCACTATCTGGTCACTAATCTGTCGAAGTTGCAGCACGGTATTATACAGTTTCACTTTTTCTGCTTCCGGCGCTGACGCCATACATGCTTTCACTTTCTCAATCTGGTCCGTAAGTGCGGCAAAATAATGAGACAGCAGCATAGACTCCCCCGCCTTTCATGTCACTCTGTATTACTTTCAGTGTGACACATCAGCGTGGAATTTATGAATAAAAAGAGCGGAAAACAACGGTTCCGCCCTTTATGCCTTTCATATATTCAACTAAAATATGGTCGCGTGGATTTCTTCGCCGAGCATTTCTACAATCTTGTTGTTTTCATCCATGATGGCGACTTTTGGTTTGTGAATCTTGGCTTCCGCATCCGACATCATCGCATACGAGATAATAATGACAATATCGCCCGGCTGTACAAGGCGAGCCGCCGCGCCGTTCAGACAAATCACGCCGCTGCCGCGCTCCCCTTCGATGACGTACGTTTCCAGGCGTGCACCGTTGTTATTGTTGACAATTTGTACCTTTTCATTCGGCAGAATGTCCACCGCATCCATAATATCCCGGTCAATCGTTACACTGCCTACATAATTCAAGTTGGCTTCCGTAACGGTCGCCCGATGAATCTTTGCTTTCATCATCGTACGGAACATGCTGTTTCCTCCTGGCTTGCCACAAGCATAATATTATCGATCAAACGCGTGCGGCCGAAACGGACCGCCAGTGCAACAATACAATGGCCGCGCAGCTCTTCCATCGGCATAAGCTCCGGATAGCTGCGAATCTCAATGTAATCAATCTCCGCAAGCGGGCTTTCTTGGATAATAGACTTGATTGCGGAGCGCAGGGCCGCCGCATCCCGCTCACCCATCGCAACCATCTCCTCCGCCCGCTTCAGCGAGCGTGACAAAACAAGCGCTTGCTCTCTTTCTTCTGCGGACAGATACACATTGCGCGAGCTAAGAGCCAATCCGTCCGGTTCACGCACAATCGGACACGGCACAATCTCGATTGGCATATTCAAATCACGCACCATCTGTGTAATGACCGCCACCTGCTGTGCATCTTTCATGCCGAAAAACGCATAATCCGGCTGTACGATATTGAACAGCTTGGTAACAACGGTCGCCACGCCATCGAAGTGACCCGGCCGTGATGCGCCGCACATCGAATCAGTAATGTCTTTCACTGTCACAATTGTCTTGCTGCCTTCCGGATACATTTCCTCTACCGAAGGGAAGAATAGGATATCCACGCCGCGGGATGCGGCGAGGTAGCGATCCCGCTCTATATCCCGCGGATATTTCGCCAGGTCTTCATTCGGTCCAAATTGAAGCGGATTAACAAAAATGCTCATAACGACTACATCAGCTTTTTCCTTGGCTTGATCCACAAGACTCAAATGACCTTCATGCAAATATCCCATAGTCGGTACAAATCCAACCGTTTTTGGACGCGCCTCTTTTAGGAGGGAGCGCAATTCCTTGATGGAAGAAACCGTTCTCATATTTTGACCCCTTCTCCGTATAATCTCTCCAGCGTTTCTTCCTTCATGGTGAAGGTGTGCTCGGCTGCAGGAAACGCGCCGCTGCGCACCTCGGCCGCATACTGAGCAATTGCCTGTTTTATAAGCGAGCCTGCATCCGCGTATTGTTTAACAAACTTCGGCACACGGCCGCCCCCGTAAGATAATATATCGTGATACACAAGTACCTGGCCGTCACAGCCGGCTCCGGCGCCGATGCCAATCGTCGGAATGGATAATTTGTGCGAGATGAGCTCTGCCAGTTGTTTCGGTACGCACTCCATTACAAGGGCGAACGCTCCCGCCTCTTCGAGTGCCAGCGCGTCGTCAAGCAGCTTTTGCGCTGCCTCCGGCGTTTTGCCCTGCACTTTATAACCGCCGAGTTGGTGCACGGACTGCGGTGTAAGTCCGATATGTCCGACTACCGGGATGCCGGCCTGCGTACATCGGCGAATGAGCGGTGCAAGCTCCGCACCCCCTTCGATTTTAACCGCTTTGGCCAAGCCTTCCTGCATAATGCGCCCCGCGCTGCGCAGCGCATCTTCAATCGTGCCGTGGTAAGTGAGAAACGGCATGTCGGTAACTACAAATGCGCGTTTCGCTCCACGCGTAACCGCTTTCGTATGATGGATCATGTCATCGAGCGTTACCGGCAGCGTTGATTCGTAACCAAGCACGACCATGCCGAGCGAATCCCCGACAAGAATCATATCGACCCCCGCTTCATCGGCGATTTTTGCGGACGGGTAATCGTATGCTGTTAGCATAACGATTCGCTCTCTGTTCCGTTTCATTTCCCTTAAGGATACAACCGTAACTGTTGAACTGCCTGCCATTTTCATTCCTCCTTACGCTTTGAGCGATCCGATAAGAGAATGGCGGTGTGAAGGCATATAAAAACGCCTTCAACAGAGAAGAAGGCGTACTGAAACCATGATTTATCTGCAAATATGGTAACATTGAATTCCCTCTGTCTCGGTCCTCATCGGCTCAGAGCAGATTACTGTATTGTGTACCTTTTCATATAATCAAGTGTCGTGGTGCCGCTCCGTGCGGATACAGCCCTGACACCCTCATTATAAGCACAACCCCATCGGACTGGCAATCCTTTTTGCACATTCTGTCGAAATTCACCGTGGATTACGCGTGAATTTCGACGTCCGCCGAATACACCTTCGTGATCGATCCGTCCTCCCGACGCACAAGCAGCACGCCACTGTCATCAATGCCCTCCGCATATCCTGTAAAAGAGCCTTGCAATGTACGAATGGTCACTTTTTTTCCGATGGTAATCGCGCAGCGCTCCCAGCGTTCCTTTACCGGAGCAAATCCGTCTTCAAGATATACATCGTACAACTTCTCAAGCCGGTAAAGGATTTGCTGAATAATCGGCACCCGACGCAACGGCTCCCCTTTAGCAATATACAGCGATGTTGCAACCTCCCGTACATCCTCCGGAAACTGTTCTGCAGTCGTATTGACATTGAGGCCCATTCCGATAATAAGATAATGAATGCGATCCGACTCCGCATTCAGCTCGGTCAAAATACCGCACACTTTTTTGCCGTCAATTAAAATGTCATTGGGCCATTTAATCTGCGCGTCGATGGCGCAGAAATCGCGCAGCGTTTCCACGATAGCGACCGCCGCCAGGAGAGTGATCTGCGGACACTTCTGCAGTTCGAGCGTCGGTCGAAGCAGCAGGCTCATGGAGATGTTCGTACCTGGCGGCGAGTGCCACACACGTCCGAGCCGCCCCTTGCCTCCTACCTGTTGATCCGCGACAACGAGTGTTCCTTCCGGAGCGCCCGCCTTGGCCAGTTCCTGACATTTATTCTGTGTAGAATCAATGGTTGGATAATAATGAACCTCACTACCAAACACACGCGTATTCAATCCGGCTTTGATTTCTTCTGCAATCATCACATCCGGTGTGGACATAAGTCTGTATCCTGATCGGCGTACCGCCTCAAATACATATCCTTCTTCCCTCAGCTCTTCGATATGCTTCCACACTGCCGTGCGGGAGACACCGAGCCTGCGGCTTATCTCCTCTCCGGACAAAAACTCTCCCTTCGCCTGTTTAAACATTTGCAACAAATTTTCACGTATTTTCATCTAAGTATCATCCTCGCTCGGAGTAATAGCGCCTGCCGCTCATTCGCTATCTGGCCGCTGCCCGCTTCCAGCGCAAGTTGAAACAGCAAATCGCGAATCCACGGTCCGCCCTTTTGTCCCATCTCCCGCTGCAAATCAGCTCCGCTGACTGCCAGATCCTGCATGCTTTTTATCCGCATCGACTCATGCAACCGAAGAAGTTCCTGTACCGCATTCGTGTCTCCTGACATAATGTCATACAGCGCTGCGGCATTATGTACCGCATTGAATCCGAACTCCAATATCCAACGCATACGCTTGTCCGTATCATGAAGGGCATTCAATCTCTGGGTTAGCTCTACCATTTGCTCGCATGCTTTGATTAGCTTTTTTTCGCAGCGCAGCGCACGCAGAATCGTTTCCACTTCGGCTTCTCTGCCGCAAATGAGAAATAAATAGGCCCAACGGGAGACAAGGTCATTAGCGGCACGTAAACATTTCCTTTCTTCGATAGCCAGTTCCCGCTTCCCCTCCAGCAGCCGGTTAATTCCCGGCATACCGTAAACAAGCCCGGTTTTCAGCACATCCGCTACCGTACAATCCGGGTACAGGCCGGCCAGTGCCTTGTTCCATTCGATGCTAATTCGCTCGACTGCCACATAGCGGATATCTTCGGCGCATACTTTTATCGCTTTATATGTATCCGGATCGATCGAAAAGCCGAGCTGGCTTGCAAAACGAAGGCAACGCAGCATGCGCAAGGCATCTTCCGCAAATCGCTCCTCCGCCCTGCCGACTGCGCGAATAAGCTTCGCATCCAAATCGTCGCGTCCTCCGAACGGATCTATCACTTCGCCGCGCAGATCAAGCGCCATCGCGTTAACCGTAAAATCGCGCCGCGCCAAATCTTCCGTAATATCATCGACAAACCGGACTTTATCCGGACGACGGTGATCCTCATACCCGCTCTCTGTCCGAAATGTCGTGACTTCCAGCGGAATTCTGTCTTGCAGCACCGTCACCGTTCCATGCGCAAGCCCGGTCGGCACCGTTTTCGTAAACAGCCGCATCACTTCTTCAGGCCGGGCGGAAGTAGCGATATCGAGATCATGTACCGGCCGCCCCAGCAGGGTATCCCGCACATATCCGCCTACAAAATATGCCGCGTATCCCGCCTCTTCGAGCGTGCGTAAGACCTGTCTGCCGGCTTTCAACACATCCTGTTTCATGATTTGGGACACGACTCCGTCTCTTGGACCAGTACGCGCTGGTAAATCGCTTCGTACTGACGGGTGATATCTTTATAACAAAACGTATGATATGCTCTCTCCATCGCCTGACGTGAAAAGCGTTCGTACATCGCTGCGTCCGATACAAGCTCAATCGCCTTCTCGGCCATTCCGTTCACATCACCGATCGGCAGAACAAATCCGGTCACTCCGTCCTTCACCACTTCAGGCAATCCGCCTGCATCGCTTGAAATAACCGGCTTGCCGCAGGCCATAGCCTCAAGCGCCACCAGACCGAAGCTTTCCTGCGCAGACGGCAGCAGCAGCACGTCTGCGATGGAGAGGACACAGGCGATATCTTCCTGTTTTCCGAGGAAGATTACATCTTCTCTAAGACCGAGATCTGCCGCCAGATCGCGCACCAACGGAAGTTCCGGGCCCTCTCCGATCATCAGCAGCTTGGCCGGCATGCGCTGTTTAATCTGATGGAAAATACGCACCACATCATCCGTTCGTTTTACGCTGCGGAAGTTGGAAATATGAATAAACACTTTCTCGTTGTTCGGTGCATATTCTTCGCGCACATCACACATATCACGCGGATAATATTCCCGCTTGTCAATGAAATTGTAAACCAGGTCAATCGGCTTTTCGATCTGAAGCACTTCCCGCGTCTGATTAATCAGACTTTGTGACACGGCGGTTACAGCGTCGCTATGCTCAATGCCAAAACGGATAATATCTTTTAGCGTATGGTCATAGCCGAGCACTGTAATATCCGTTCCATGCAGCGTGGTGACTACTTTCAGGCGATCTCCCACCATTTGCTTGGCAAGGTAGGCGGAAATCGCATGCGGAACGGCGTAGTGAACATGCAGCAAATCCAGGTTCTCCATCTGGGCGACCTGGGCCATCCGGCTCGCCAGCGTCAAGTCGTACGGCGGATACTGAAACACCGAATAGCTATTAACGTCCACTTCATGAAAATAAATATTGCGGTAATACTTGCCGAGACGGAACGGCATGCCGGATGTAATAAAATGCACCGTATGCCCCCGCTCGGCCAGCAGTTTGCCCAATTCAGTTGCCACAACACCCGAGCCCCCCACAGAAGGGTAACATGTAATTCCGATTTTCATCGCTCGCTCCCTCTCATCATAGGAAGTCCCTTAATAATAGCGGCGTATGGCTGACAAACCCTTCGGCATAAGCTACGCCGGCAGATTGGCCAAATACATATTCTCTTGCACGCACCCGCTCCAGATATCCTTCGGTCAGCGGTGTTACCACCGAGCCGGCTTCTTTTTCAAACTGCGAGCGGTAAGCGCCGAGCGCTGCCATTTTCACTTCCATCTCTTCACTAATATCAATCAAAAATTGCGGTTCAGTCTGCCCGTTAATGAAATAAGCAAGCACATGCTCACACTTATGTGCAGGCAAACTCTCCTGCCCGTCCGTCTCATATTTACGAATACGCGCGTTAAATACAGCTTCCCGGACCAGCACGCTGCACATACCGTGATCCGGATGCCGATCTTCCCAGAACGGCATCAACACGATACGGGGGCGGTACAGTCGAATGACATGGGTGATAGCCCGAATTTGGTCCGGCACAGGAGCAAGGCCTCGGTCCGGCAGCCCGAGATTTACCCGCACAGAGAGATCAAGCAGACGGGATGCCTCTGCCGCCTCCTGCTGGCGCCGCTCCACCGATCCGTTAGAAGAAAGCTCGGCATATGTCAAATCGCAAATCCCGGTGCGCTTTCCCTGGCTTGCCCACTTGCGCAGCAGTCCTCCGGCACCGATTTCCACATCGTCCGGATGTGCGCCAAACGCCAGCGCATGTAACGGTTCCGGCTGCCTCTCCGTCATGTACAATCCTCTCCTTTGTATTTATGAACGATCTCCCGCCATGAAAAATTTCCCTGCTCGAGCGCATGAATCAGCATTTCCGCCGTCGCAATGTTAGTGGCAAGCGGAATACTGTGGACATCGCATAGCCGAAGCAGTGCGGTTACGTCCGGCTCATGTGGCTGTGCGGTCAGCGGGTCGCGCAGGAAGATAACAAGATCCATCTCATCCTGCGCAATCAGTGCCCCGATTTGCTGATCGCCGCCCATCGGTCCGGACAGCACCCGATGAATGGAAAGCCCGGTCGCTTCCATAATTCTCGTTCCTGTTGTACCGGTTGCATACACCTTATGCTTGGCCAGTGTATCACGGTAGGCAATTGTAAAGTTGACCATCTCATTTTTCTTATTGTCATGGGAGATCAATGCAATATTCATCCAGCTTCCCCCTTTTACACCATAATATTTTCCAGACCGTAAATTAGACCTTTATGCTCCATGACCTTCTTAATTGCCAAATTTACGCCTGGCATAAACGACTCGCGGTTAATGGAATCATGACGGATGGTCAAAGTTTGCCCCACCGCGCCAAAGATTACTTCCTGATGCGCTACAAGACCAGGCAACCTAACGCTGTGAATGCGAAATCCACCATAATAACCTCCGCGTGCACCTTCTATCGTTTCTTTTTCTTCCGGGTGCCCCTGCTTCATTTCGCTGCGTGCCGCCTGAATCATTTCCGCTGTCTTGACTGCCGTGCCGGACGGCGCGTCCAACTTCTGATCGTGGTGCTGTTCGATGATTTCGACATGCGGCATATACTTAGCCGCCTCCTGGGCGAATTTCATCATTAATACGGCACCGATCGCAAAATTAGGGGCGATAATGCCGCCGATGCCTTGCTCGCGACACAAAGCATCCAGCTCTTCAATATCTTCCGGTGTAAATCCGGTTGTGCCGACCACCGGGCGTACCCCTTCCTCAATGGCTATCTGCATGTTTTGCTTCACCACATGCGGCGTTGTGAAATCAACCAGCACATCAGGCCGGTACGTCTCCAGGGCTTGTCTTATGTCCGATACAAAAGGAGCCGACAAGTTGCCCAACCCAAGGAACGCGCCTACATCCTCCCCGTTGTATTTTGGATCAATGCCGCAGACGAATTGCAACATTTCGTCCTTGCTTATCATTTTTACCGCTTCCGAGCCCATTCGACCGCGTGGGCCGGCTACTGCCACACGAATTTTTTCCATTGTTATGTCTCCCCCTTCTTCTTTTTTTTCTCCAGCAACACCTGTTCCCGACACCTCGCCAGCAGAACTCTGGCCTCCAGAAAATTCGGGGCAAGGCGTACGGCTTGACGGGCCGCTTTGCGGGCTTGAATGTACTGACCGCGCAAAAAGTAAACTTGGGCGGCCACATAATGCGCCTGCATATACAGCGGATCAAGCTCTACGGCCCTTTCAATAAGCACAAGCGCTTGTTCTATGCTCCCTTTCTCCAAACATTGCACCGCTTCCTCTGTATATCTCCGGCAGTTCAGACGCTGATGCTGCATAATAAATTTTTCATTCTTAGGCTCCAACACCAGCGCTTTCTCAATTGTCTGTATGGCCAGATCGAGCTGTTGGTTCCGAGCGTAGGTAATGGAGAGCTTAAAATAATATGACGCATTGGTCGGATCGCATTGGATGGCCTTTTCGAATGCGCATACTGCACGTGCAAAGTCGTTAGCGAACAATGCGCGGTACGCTTCCTTTATATGTTGCTTTCCCGCCTGTTTTTTTTCTGTATCCATTGGCTTACACCTCGTTTTGGCCTATGGTATACAGTATATGTACTATTCATTTACTCGGTGTCAATCTTTGTCCACCGGTCTTTGTCGCGCGTATTAAACTTATGCATCATGGCATGAAACGCTTCCTCTAAGTCAATATTAAGAGAATTAGCGAAGCAAATAAGGATAAAAAGGCAATCTGCCAGCTCCATATCAATCGTATTCTCAGCTTCGTCTCTCCGTTTCGGCTTCTCGCCGTAATAATGGTTGACTTCACGTGCCAGTTCACCCGCCTCTTCTGTCAACCGGGCCATAAGCGCAAGCGGCGAAAAATACCCTTCTTTGAATTGACTGATGTATTCATCGACAATGCGCTGCATGTCGGCAATCGTCATCGGTTGCTTCTCGTCCGGCATATCGTTCCCTCCTTTGCAGCAGTATATTTGCTATGTATTTCTTATGTTACCGCAGAGGTGGAAGATTGACAAATTTATAGGTATAATATCCATGGATCTAGCACTTATAATAGGAGGACATTCATGAATTATCATGTGCGCAACATTTTTGCGATTCTTCTTGGTTCCGCAATTATGGGGTTCGGCATTAATTATTTCAATATCGCCAATCGTCTGGCCGAAGGCGGGATTACCGGGATTACACTGCTTTTGAAATATACGCTCGATTGGGACCCTGGCATAACGAACCTGGCACTTAACATTCCGCTATTGTTTATCGGATGGAAGCTGCTTGGACGACAGTCGGCCATTTATACGATTATTGGTACGGTCGCCGTATCATTTTTTTTAACGATATTTTCTTCATTCCGTCATCCGATGGAGAATGATACGCTGCTGGCAGCACTCTACGCCGGTGTCACGGTAGGTCTTGGACTTGGTCTGGTATTCCGCTTCGGCGGAACAACCGGGGGAGTCGATATTTTAGCTCGATTGGTGAATAAGTATGCAGGCTGGAGTATCGGCCGTACGATGTTTATTTTCGATATCTTCGTTATCGGGTTATCATTATACTATTTGAATCTGGATCTGGCTATGTACACACTGGTTGCACTGTTTGTAGCGGCACGCGTCATCGACTTCGTTCAGGAGGGCGCGTATGCAGCTAAAGCAATTATGATTATTTCCGACCATGCGGTGGATATCTCGCAGCGTATTATGCAGGAGATGGGACGCGGCGCGACCCTGTTAAAAGGGCGAGGCGGTTATACGGGACTCGATAAAGAAGTGCTATATTGCGTGGTCAGCCGCAATGAAATCGTCCGTTTCAAAAACCTCGTTCATAGTGCCGATCCGCACGCCTTCATTATTATTAACGACGTGCATGAGGTCTTCGGAGAGGGCTTTACACTCGATGAGCAAAAACAGCCGCTGCAGAAGTAGGCGAAGATAGGGAAGAGACCGGGTGAAAAATGTTTTACCCGGTCTCTTCTTTTATGGCTCTCTTCGTTTTCGCTTCTTTGCACTCTGCTCCGCTTTATACTTTTTCCACCCCACATACCCAAGTGAGGTCAAGACGACGGAAGCGAAGAGCGCAATAATGAGGAGCGGAGACTCAGGTGGCATGCCTGGCGCGAAGGTAGATTGATCTTCTCCGATGAAAATGGCATCCACTAAGCGGTTCAATTCAGTAAGCGCATTGGTAATGGCGTCCCAATTATACTCGACTTTTCGCGTCTCCTGCAGCAAGAAACTATAAAGCGAAGACAGCATCTCCAATTGCTGTGAGGAAGCGGCGACTGTAATTGCCGGTTTTAGCGTCTGGTACAGCTGCAGATTCTGCACAAACGCGCGTGAGAATTCGGCCTGTTTACGTCCGGCCGAAAGCAACATCATCTTGTTGATATGTTCCTGATACGAATTATAGTAATTCTTCCAGAGCGGCTGCTTCTCGTGTGTAAGACTATCAATGGCCAGGCGTACCTGCAATGCATGCCAGAGCAGGCGATTAGGCTCAGCCTCAACCGCCGCAAACGCCCGTTTCGCTTTGACAATGGTATCCGACAGCGCATTCATCGCTTCAATCGACAGCCCCTTGGGCGGCTTCGTTCCGGCGAACAATATACCCAGCTCTGCCAGCTTCTTTTTTGCCTCTCCATACTTGGCTTCCTTGGTCAATTGGTATACATCCTGCGACAGAACATCCATCTTCTGATATACTGACATGGTCTGCTCCGGTACTCTTGCGGAGAAGACGCGCTTATCCAGTACGGACCATCCTGTATAAAGAACTGCGCAGAGGAAAACAACACTTAATAGAACAATGAATTTTTTCACGACTCGTCCTCCTCCTCTTACCACATATGTATGAAGAAGAGGACAAGGATATGTTTATGATCTTTTTCTTCTCCGAAAGAACCGGACAAGAGCATAGATAAGCCATAAGCTGAATAAGCTTAACCCCAGCGTTGCCCATCCTACAATGTGATCATAGGGCTCCAGCTCGTCCGCCAACCACGGATGAATGTCCAGTGTATAATCCAGTAAATCGCCCAGCAGCGTCCAGGCTGCCACATAAAAAATGTGACGCAGCTGCAATGTGTAGAAGCGCGCATACAACAGGGACTCCAACGCCATGCCGCCATGTGAGAACATTAGCATATAGTGCTGCCAATTCAACTCATCTCCCACAGCCGCTCCCGCCAGAATTACCGCAACTGCCCATACCCCATACTTAAAGTTCGTAACCGCCGCAAACGCCTCCAGTGCAGGTACACTGCGTCCGACAAGCAGTGTAATCAATACCAGTGTAAAGAGCGTACTCGCGGTCGGACTATCCGGCACGAAAACACGTAAAAAAGCAGGTGAAGTCATTTCTAGCTGGTAGGCATACCAGACAAATCCGTACACGGACCCCAATCCGTTAATAATAATCATCGTCCAGAGAAACCACGGGGCACGCAGGGAAGCGATAAACCAGCTCCATAATGTTGTCATACCGTATTCATCCTTTTTTCCATGATTTTCACAGAAAAAGCCAGACGTTCATCCGTCTGGCTTTTCACTCATTACTTCACCGTTTTCAAATACTCGATCATCGAGCTCATTTGCTGATCGGACCAGGACGCACCCAGCGGAGGCATCCCACCGCGTCCGTTCTTCAGAACATCCGCTACTCCCTCCGGCTTCAGCTTATCAACAACGCCAGCCAGACTCGGGCCCGTGCCGCCCTTCAAATCCTGGCCATGGCAAGCCATACATTGATTTGCCATCGTCTTGCCTTCTTCAGCCGTTCCCCCGGTTGGAGCCGCTGCGCTTTCGCCGCCTTTATTCGCGTCTCCGCCTTCCGGCTTCTTCTCCTCAGCAGGAGCAGCAGCACCGCCAGCCGCTGTACCTTTGCCGTCGCCTTTCAGGCTGGCAAGATATTTAACAAGCTGGTCAAGCTCTTCCGGAGAGCCATTGAACATGCCCTTCGGCATTGCGCCGCGTCCGTTCATGATAACTTCATGAATTTGTTTTTCATCAAGACGGCTTCCCACGTTCCACAATGCAGGCCCGCTTCCGCCTTCCATATTCGCACCATGACATCCCTGACAGCTTGCCTGCTTCGTCCAGATTGCATCCGGTTTGAAATCAGCCGGCGGTTTGGCCGCCGCTTCGCCACCAGCGCCTGCAGCCGGTTTCGGATGCAGACGGTTGTGTTCATCAATCGCAGCCCACGTAAGATAGAAGATACTTACGAGTGCGAGAAGCATAAGACCTGTCGCTACCGGACGTTTCGACGGCTTGCGCTCCGGTGACGTATCCAGCCATGGAGCCAAGAGCAGCGCGCCAAACGCGATACCCGGCACAACCACTACCCCGAATACAACCCACTGGCCGGATTGCCACGGATATTTCAGCAATTGGTACAAGAACAAGAAATACCAGTCTGGAAGCGGTATATACGATGCGTTGTTCGGGTCCGCTTTCGCTTCCAGCGGCGATGGATGGCTGATAGTAAGAATAAGGAAAGCGATTAAGACAACCGCGGCAACCATCCATTCTTTCAATAAGAAATTCGGCCAAAACGCTTCGGATTTGCCCGGAAATTCTGAATAAGACGGAGCGATGTTCGGCATTCGTTTCGCGGGTACGCGCGAGTCGCCGACATACTCTATCGTCTTGTCATGCTTAGCCATTGAATTACCCCCCTTGTCAATGGATCGAACTCCATCTTATAGCGGTCCAGAGATTCCCTGTCTCCGAATCATAATAAAGTGTGCGCCCAGAAGACCAAGCAGCGCGCCAGGCAGGAAGAATACGTGGATTGCAAAGAAACGTGCGAGCGTTTCGGCCCCGACAATCGGTCCACCCTGAAGCAGCGTTTTAATAAAGCCGCCGATCAGCGGAACTTGCTCCGCAATTTGAATGCCTACCTTCGTAGCGAAGTATGCTTTGTTGTCCCATGGAAGCAGATACCCTGTGAAGCCCAGTCCAAGCATGACGAAGAAAATTAACATCCCAACAACCCAGTTCAATTCACGCGGACGCTTATAGGCTCCTTGGAAGAACACCCGTAATGTATGTAAGAACATCATTACGATTACCAGACTCGCACCCCAATGGTGCATACCCCGAACGATAACCCCAAAAGCCACTTCGTTCTGTAAGTATTTCACGGATTCATACGCGTTAATAATGTCCGGAACATAATACATGGTCAGGAACATACCGGACAAAATCTGAATAACGGTAATAAAGAAAGTAAGTCCACCAAAACAGTAAACAAACGCCGAAAAATGGTGGGCCGGGTTTACGTGTTCGGGCACTTCATGGTCCGCAATGTCACGCCACATCGGGGTAACATTCAGACGCTCATCGACCCAATCGTACATTTTGCGGATCATGTTACACTATGCCCCCTCTGCAATCTTGTTTGGCTTAACCTCACCGAGCAGTACTTTACCGTCTTTAATTTCGACCTCGTACTGATCAAGCGGCTTCATTGGCGGTGTACCCGGAACATTCTTTCCATTCTTCTCGTAGCGTCCCAAGTGACAGGGACAGAAGAATTCGTTTTTGTGCTTTTCATCCCCATTCCAGTTCACCGTACAGCCCAAATGCTTGCAGATTGGTGAAAGCGCAATCACTTCATCGCCCTGCTTGTACACCCAAGCTGTTAAAGGAGTTTCCTGTTCGCCGGTCCACACATCTTTAATCTTCTTTTTGAAGCTGATGCTTTTCGGCTCTTCAGTAATCTCGCTTAAGCTCGCTACGGGAACTTTGTCACCGGCTGCATCTGCTTTCTGCAGGGCCGGATCGATTGCGAACCTAACCATCGGCGCTAACATCCCAGCTGCCAAAAACCCGCCGACTCCAGTAAGACAATAGTTGAGGAATTGCCTTCTGGATACCCCTTTGTTGTTACGTTCACTCATGCTCTCTAACCTCCTATCCTTATGATAACGTCCGCACGGACAGAAGCATTACTACACATCTTTACTAGGACATAACCATCATAATGGAAGGGTTATATACTGTCAAGAATTTGCAACGTAGGAAACACTGTAGTTTCCTGTGCCTTTCTTCTTATTGTTATATATTTTGTCACAATTTATCCTTTAATTATTCTGCCAGAGTGCAATGCAGCGCTTTACAATGCGGTTGCTTTCGCTCAAAGCTTTTTCGAGGAAAGCCTTCGTATCCGCTTTCTCTTCCGGCGGATCAGAAACAAGGTAGGTTTCGATTCCCCTTTTTGTAAGTTCTATAGACACAGTGTTATCATTCGTAACTACTATACAATGAGTGAAGCGCCGTGAAAGCGCCTGGATATTTTGTTGGATAAACATATAAGAAATTTCTTCATCCGCTTCCTTTGTAAGCGCTACACATAAGGGTTGGAATAAAAATAAACGGCCCGTCAACTGTCTTTCCGCATAGCCGCATACTCTCTCCAGCCAGAATTGATTTTTAATCCAGCTCTCGTCCCATTCTTCTCCAGATACGCATACGGGATACAGGAGCGTATCCACATATTCCTGCATCGCAATGATCTGTTCCATGTCCTCCGCTTTCCAGCGCATATTTCTTCCCTCTTTCCTTTTACTATTCAGGTTCTCAAAAAGCAAAAAACCCGGAATTTCCGGGTTTTAGCTTACCATATCTTTTTTCGTTGCGCTACTTGACCGCTTTCGTTCCGAGCACTTCTTTAAGCTCGCTAGTCAATGTCTTGAATCTGCTCTTGTCACCTGCTTCTAACGCTTCATCAATATGCTTATAAAGATTTTCAATTCGATATTTACGGATGGCTTCATCTAAAATCATTTCGGCCATAAGGCTAAGTGTCGAAGGATTTACAATGTTTTGCTTTTGCTTTTCCATTTGTTTTCCCTCCATTCGATAGTACCGCTTTGCTTCTTTTTTGTATGCATGCTTGATTAACGAGCGGCCTATGTGACCAACTGCATAGTTGTTTAAATATTCAGAATTAACTATCTTTAATGTTATCTCACTCCTTGAGCCGGAAGAGAATCAGTTTCTATTACTTCATCATATTCTCGTCCGTGGGATGTGTGATGTGTCCTTAACTATTTACAATGTTGTGTCCTATTTAATAAAGATTTACCCCAGTTTGTTACCAGATAAACAGGGGAATCTGCGGTAACCATTCCGCGGCTTAGGATTCCCAGATATACCATCATGGATAGTAGACGGCGGCGAACCACCTCTTCTTCAGTGTCATAATAAAAAGGACACACCCAATTTTGCAGCGCATGAACAAGGCTTTCTTCATCAAGCCATTCCGGTTCACAGATAGAGACAATGAACATCCACAGACTTTCAATTGCAGGGATCGCTTTTTTGTAAGATAGCAGCCAAAACGTTACGAGACTGTTCGCTCTTTCTTCTTTCTCCCACTCTTGCGCCAATGCCTGCCTCATTCCTTCTTCCGTCAGCGTTAGCCCTTCTGCCCTTTCCCTTAACCATTGCTGATGATACGTATAGTCATACAACAGCGCAAGACGGTCCGGATAATTCCGGAATCTTCGTCCGTATCCAAAACGCCACTCTTTGCCATCGACCGGGTTCTCACGCACGGCCATCAAATCCATCAGTTTCTGCTGCTGCCTGCGGTACATAACTCCTTCTTTGGACAACGGTACGCGATTCGTCTGCACAAAACGAAGCAATTGCTGTACATCATGTGCCATAACATACGTGTCGTCGCGGTATAAATCGGGCTTCGTATAATTACCATATGCAGCATCACGCACTTCTTTAACAAAAATATCCCGCCACCGCCGCTGCAAATCGCTCGGGATCGCATACACGGTTGAATGGGGCTTCTGCATGCGGAACAGCCACCCGCACTTAAGCACTCGCTCTACCAATCGCTCGTGTTCATCATGCTGTATATCTTCTTTAAACGATTTTCTCGCCCGGCTCAACAGCGCTTCACGCGAATATTCCTTTCGCGCCTCGAATATCAAAGAAAGCAAGAACCGCTTCTCTTCCCATGTCAGCTTCTCCTGCATCTCCCGGCAAAAGGGAAGGGAAGTCAAACGATTATGCAGATTTTGTATCAGGTCGTGTTTTGAATGGAGATTGCACGTAAGCCCGCAAGAGGTGGCGAGTTGACGCAATTGTCGGATATCGGCGTATACAAGCGTATCAGCAAGATTCACGCGAATTGCCCCTTTCTTAGGCGATACTGTTACCTGTCAGTATTGACCGAAAGAAAAGTAACGTATACTTAAGAGCTAGAAAAAAGTATAGAAGGAGAAGGGAAAATATCAAGGGCGAAAAGGCGACTGGCTTTTTTTCATCAAGTCGAACCTCTAACTTCCCCGCTTCCGATTCTAAAAAACCACAGGCACCTGAATTCCAGGTACCTGTGGCTTATTCGCTTACTATTCAATGCCGCATTAAATTTTGGTAACGCTGCTGGGCGTCGGCCACTACTTCGCCTCCGTCCAACGCCTGCTCGTAGTAAGCGAGAGCATCTTCCGTCTCCCCTCTCGCTTCCGCAAGCCGACCCTGCCAGTACCAATATATCGGGTCATCTTCGTCCAGATTTCGCAGCCGCGCAATTCCTGCTTCAGCTTCTTTCCATTTACCAAGCTCAATGCAAAAGCCAAGGTAGCCGTGCAGGAGCTTTTCTTCTTCAATATGCAGCGACAACGCCCGCTGGTAGATTACCAGGGCCTGCTCATGCATATCTAACTTCCATAATGCTTCAGCGAGCAGCGGATAGGCGGCTATGTAATCCGCATCCGCTTCGATAAGGCGCGCCAAATGGCGTACAGCCCGCTGCCAATCGCCGATTTGATAGGCAGTCATGCCTGCCCCGTATAAGGCTTCCGTATCGCTATCATCTTCTCCAAGCTTCTCATACAATGTAAGAGCGGCTTCGAAATCTCCCTGCCGGGCCGCCAGACGGGCGCGTTCATGCAAGATCGGCGCTTCTTCTTCAAATCCTTCGATCATCTGCCATTTCTCCATTGCACGCTCGCTCTCCCCCTGTTCCGCATACAGTTTGCCCAGCAAATACTGAATTTCTTCATTATTCGGTTCCATTTCGATGGCCTGCTCGAAATAGCGAATCGCCACCTCTTCAAGTCCTTCAATAAGAAACAGCTCTCCCAGCAGCGCATAGACGCGGTAATCGTCCGTTCCAGTTTCTTTGATAGTAAGCAGCGTGTCCATCGCTTCCTGCAATCTATCCAAATCAATATAAAGCGAAGCCCGGTATACGTTCATCTCCTGCTGTATCTCATTGCCCCATTCCTTCTGGTCCTTCTCCATCTCCTCTAAAATGTCAAGCGCCGCATCATGATGTCCTAACTCGTGATAAATATTGACAAGCTGTAATCCAAGCACCGGATCATCCGTTTGGTGTTTCCGAACGGATGCAAGCGTCTCCAGGCCCCCTTGGATATCTCCTGCTTCCAATAAAGCGATGGCTCTGTCCAACTGCGTTTGCCATTGTTGCTTCATGAAAAAACCTCCCTGTTGCTGTTCACCCTCCGGCAAAAAGAAAAACCGTCCGGAACGAACGGTCAGCCTGCATGTTTCTTTAAGCGTGAAAGCCAACTCATACTAACCACACTAATCAGTATACCAAACAATGCCGAGAGCAAGCCATAGTGAACACGCGACGGCTGCTCCGGCGGCAAACTGTATGAAATGGGGTTCCTGGCGCTGGCAACAATGCCATATTGAGTTGTTCGAATATTATTCGCATCATTCGGCGAAAAACGCAGCGCTTCCGCCGAGACGACGATATCAGTAGCCGTATCGGCCGGTGTCGGGTTCATGACTTCATTCAACTGCCTGCCTAACATAAAAATAGGCAAAAAACAGGCAAACAGCAGGGCAACCGCCAGACCGGTAATCCAGCGTCGCATGGGCTGCGGAATTTCGCGCGCTCGTTCCGGAGCAGGGGCAGCCCATTTATTCTCTTCAAGAATTCGATTCATCACTCTATCAGAAACCGTCAAATGCTCATACCTCGCAGGCAAGACGGGTGAATGAAGAAGAGCCTGCTGGGTCGAATCTATGTAAAATGCATGCTCTTCCTGACAGGCTTCACAGTCCTCAAGGTGCTTTTCCACTTCTTCCTCCACTGTTAAAGGCAGCTTGCCTTCCGTATAGTCTGCAAGCAGCCGCTGAACTGTCTTACAGTCCATCGGTTACCCCATTCCTTCCGCTTCATCGAACGAAGCATCAAGCATATACGGTTCAAGCTGCTGTTTAATGCTGTGGCGAGCACGGAATAAAAGCGACTTTACGGAACTGACCGTCGAATCGAGAATAACAGCAATTTCTTTATAATCAAGCTGTTCATATTCCCGCAGGACAAGGGCGGTGCGCTGTTTTTCTGGAAGCTTGTTAATCGCCTGGCGTACAAGATGAACTCGTTCGATGCGCAGCAGTTCCTGCTCCGGCAGCCTATCAACAGAAATGCGTGCCGGTTGCTGCTTGCTATCTTCGAGATAAACTTCCGAGTTCCGGCTCTTTCGTAATTCGCTCAGCACGGTATTGCGGGCAATGGTATAAAGCCAGGTGGAGAAAGATGCTTCCGCATCCCGGAACGACTGGAGACTGCGGAACGCTTTATAGAACGTTTCCTGTGCTAAATCCTCCGCCATATCTTCCATATGGTAGCTTTTGAGCATGTGCAGAATAAAAGCAAGAATCCTTCGTTCGTATCGGTTGATTAATTCTGCATAACACTCTACCCGCCCGTCTTTAATTTCGCGAATTAACTGAGAATCAGTGATTAACATCCGTTACCCCCTCGTTGACTCCTGCTCTCTTCCGCGCCGGGCGTTTCTGTCTTATTACAGCCAGACATTCAGAGAGCTGTATTACATGTATTTGCATCTTTTTCTGTAAAAAGTAAGTATTTGTTTCTTCTTCCTTTTGTATAGACGAAGGAAGGGGTCCAAAAAGTTGCAGGGTTTCCAAAAAAATTTTTAGGGATAAGAAAAAAGTCGGCTTCCGAGCCCGCTACAAGCGCACCTTTCTGCGGATAAGCGCCAAACAGCCTCGCCGGCAAGCGGGAGCCAACCTCTACCATGCGGCGCAGCATCCGCTCATCTATCCCGGACGATGGAAAATTTGCAGCGGATAGTGCAAGCTCTCCAAATTGCTTTCTATCATAGACCACCGGGCAGTCCCTATTAACTTCCCATGTGATATACGCACCGTATGGGCTTTTATTATTGCAAACGACCTTTACAATCTCCGGGTGTTCATCCAATATAAGTGGTATTCCACGATATTCCAGCATGGAAACAACCTGCGGCAGATTATCCGTAAGCCACCGCTTTCTCTCTCGCAGCGTGCATTCTCGCGCAAATGACAGTTTAACGGAGAGCCGATAGCGGGAGAAGCCCATTAAAAGCAGCGACCAAAACGATGCGGAAAGCGAATTTTCCGGAAGTAAAATCATCTCCATCATAGGAATACGGTGGGTAAGCACGGCGCGGATTACCGTTTCATTCACCGAACGATATGGCACACGCAGACGCACCCGATGCGTAAGACGACTGTTATGATGCATGGCCAATTCATAGCCAAGAACCGTTCGCCAGGCCGACGTATGGAGCATGGTCAGATCGTCCACATACGCGGTATAACCGTTTTTGAACCATTGCTCCTGTATCGTTTTAAATTCCGATAGGCTTGTCCTGTTGCTGCCAAGCGAAGTGCCGAAACGAAAAAAACCCGGCAGCATATAATAATCGCTCCCGTCTATCTCTTTTATCGGTCCTTTTTTGGGGATATGTTCATGGATATAATGAATTATTTCTTCCTTAATCCAAACGTCAGCTACAAAACAGCGTTCCGGGTTAACCAGGGTCGCGCCCCGCACAATCACTTCCATCCTATCGCCCTCCTTTTTACATGCATATGTGAGGTCGAAAAAAACATGCGCAGAAAAATAATATGTTAAAATTTGTCGATTAATTAGGTCTTTTCTGGAATTCTTTAGCGTACTACAATGGAACATGTAGATGCGGAATATGACTGGTCATGTGATCGGATAAGGAGGAGTGGCTGTGGAAGAGACAAGATTAATTCAATTAATCACAGAAAAAAGGCGTTCAATGCACTCTCTTTATATACAGGCCAACAAGAATCTGCGCGATGAGAAAGTGCTTGCGGCAAGCAAGGAAGTCGACCATTTGATTAACACGATTATGAAGCAGCGGATGTCAACACGCGATAAAGTTCACTGTTAAAAAACGATGAACCCGGAATGATTCAAGTCATTTCCGGGTTCGCTTCGCTTTTATCGTAGATTGAAAGATTTTTTGATGGAAAAGAGTAAGAAAAACTCGCGGGCGTTTTTCCTCGCTTACACTTTCCTATATTCCTATACAAAAAAAAGCCGCCCCGGCACGTTACGCGAAGCGGTATGGAAAATTCCCATATATGGATAGGAGTGGAGAGAAACCATACTATGAATTTCATTATATAGTCTCTCTATGAAAAGTCAATATTTTATTCAGACTTATTTTATTTTTTAACGATTTATTCGCTAATTTGTCGTAAGGTTGTAAAAAACCCTGGAAACGAGACGTTTATCGAATCTGCGTTTTGTATTATCGTTTCACCGGAAGCCGCCAAACCTGCTATAGCCGCCGCCATACCGATACGATGGTCTCCATGGCTGTCGCACACGGCACCGCGAAGCGGCGTCCTGCCGTAGACAATCATCCCATCCTCAGTCGGCTCAATGCGAGCGCCCATCTTGCTGAGTTCCGCCACTATCGTATCAATTCGATTGGTTTCCTTTACCTTTAGCTCTGCCGCATCTTTAATAACGGTTGTGCCCTCCGCCTGTGTAGCAAGAACCGCAATAACGGGAATTTCATCGATCAGGCGCGGGATGATCGCTCCGCCAATTTCGATGCCCTTGAGCGGGGCATATTTCACTTCGATATCGGCTACAGGTTCGCCATTTACTTCCCGCTCGTTATCAAGCGTCAAATCGGCGCCCATCTCTCTTAATACATCGATAATGCCGGAGCGGGTGGGATTTACGCCCACATTCCGCACGACAATATGACTTCCCGGAATGATCACTGCTGCGACCAGTGGAAATGCCGCCGAGGAAATATCGCCCGGTACCTGGATGTGGCCTGGAGATTGCAGAGACTGCCCACCGCGCACGCGTACGCCTCCGTTGAAAGACTCGACATCTACGCCGAATGAGCGCAGCATCCGCTCCGTATGATCGCGCGATACCTCCGGCTCATACACCGTCGTCTCTCCTTCCGCCGCAAGACCGGCGAGCAGTACGGCAGACTTGACCTGTGCACTGCTGACCGGCGATCGGTATTCGATGCCTGTAAGCTTACCGCCGCGCACCGAGAGCGGAGTATATTCTCCGTTGTTCCGTCCTGCGATATCTGCGCCCATCCGGCGCAGCGGACCTGTTACCCGCTTCATCGGTCTTCTTGCAATCGACTCGTCGCCAATCAGTACGCTGTGAAACGGCTGAGTCGAAAGAATGCCCATCATCAACCGAATCGTGGTACCGGAGTTGCCAATATCGAGAATCTCAGACGGCTCCGTCAGGCCATACCATCCTTTGCCCTCTACCCGTACCCGGTCTCCTTCCTGCTCAATCGTGATTCCGAGCTTGCGGAAGCAGGAGATTGTACTCAAACAATCAGCACCCGGAAGGAATCCTTCGATCGTAGTCGTCCCTTCGGCGAGCGCGCTGAACATTACGGCACGGTGTGAAATCGATTTATCACCGGGGACCGTAATGTCTCCCCGCACTTGCTTTATCCCTTGAATCGTCGTCATTTTATAAGCACCTCCTACTCACGCTCGTATACGCCGTAGCCTTTTTCTTGCAGAACACGGCTCGCCTGTTCCATATCTTCGTGACTGCGGAATGAAATGCGCAGGACGCCGAGAATATCTTCGCGCGTCTCCAATATGCTAATGTTCGTAATGCTAATATTTTCCTGACCCAAAAGAGTCGTAATACGACCAATAACCCCTGGCTCGTCCGGAATGTCCACATAGAGGTCAAAGTACGGCTGCAAGGCGCCTTTCTTCTTCTCCGGCAATCCGTCACGGAAAGCACGAGCCTCTGCGAAGAATCGCTCGATACCTTTTCCGTCCGCTTTTTCAATCAGCTCGGAGATTTGATCTAGTATCTGTTTCCAATCTTCCGCCAGCTTCTTCATTACCGGGCGGTTGTTCAGCAGGATATCGCGCCACATACCCGGGTTGCTGGATGCGATACGCGTAATATCGCGGAATCCGCCTGCAGCCAGACAGCGGTACCAATCCATCTCGTCATTATAAGAAGCCACCTGGTTCACCAGCGCGGAGGCAATAATATGCGGAAAATGGCTAATCGCTCCCACGACTTCGTCATGCTTCTGTGCATCCATTATTACGACTTTGGCATGGGTCGGTGCAAGCAGTATTTTCAAACGCTCTACTATTTCATTCGGCGTACCTTCAGGTGGCGTCAGCACGTAATACGCATTTTCAAACAGACGGTCGTGCGAGGCCTCTACCCCCGATTTATGCGAACCTGCCATCGGGTGTCCGCCGATGAAATACACGCCTCGTTGTGCAAATCCGTACGCATGTTCCATTACCGATACTTTTGTGCTGCCGGTATCAGAAATGACTGCGCCCTCCTTTAACGGCGTGTAACGCAAAAACGAAATCAACTCCTGCAGTTTGCCTACAGGAGCACATAAAAAGATGAAATCAGCCTGCGCCACGGCTTCGGCGAGATGAGTCGTTCCTCTATCGATTACGCCGAGTGAGCACGCCATGCGCAGATTGTCTTCCACCACATCAAATCCGGTAATATGTACATCTTCGTTTTTCTTTAGTGAAAGGGCCAGCGAACCGCCGATAAGCCCCACTCCTAGAATCGCAATCTCAGTCATACCTCTGCCTTCTCCTCCACTCTACCAAAAAGACCGCAGACCCGCGAAGGATTTATCCTCTCGTGGGAGTCAGTACAGACTTCAGTGCAGCCAGCATTTTTTCGTTCTGATCCTTGCTTCCGATCGTTACGCGAATCGCTTCCGGGAACGCGCGGATGATAACGCCCTGCTTGAGCATTTCCTGAAAAATCTCTCTTGGATCACGTTCGGGCATTATATACACGAAATTTGTTTCGGAACGGTAGTACGGTACGCCGAGTGCGTCCAATTCCGTATACACTTGCTCCAGGCCTTCGGCATTGGCCGCTTTGCACTGCGCGACGAATTCCTGATCCGAGAGCGCGGCCAGCGCGGCTTTCTGTGCGAGATGGTTTACGTTGAACGGCTCACGTACACGGTTCAGCTTGTCAACAATCTCTTCTGCAGCCACTCCATAGCCGACACGCAACGCCGCAATACCATAAATCTTCGAGAACGTGCGCAGTACGATCATATTGTTATATTTTTCGAGGAGATTAAGCGATTTTGGAAACGCCTCATTTTTTACGTAATCTATGTATGCCTCGTCCAGCACAACAAGTACGTGCGTCGGCACTCGTTCAAGGAAGCGGACCAGCTCGTCCTCGGCAATCATCTTCCCTGTAGGATTGTTCGGGTTACACACCCAGACAACGCGCGTTTGCTCATTGATATGTGCCAGCATAGCATCCAAATCGTGAGAACCGTCTATGCACGGCACTTCAATCACTTCCGCCCCTTCAATGGTGGCGTTTGTTTTGTAAACGGAGAACGTCGGCGTCGCCATTACCGTATTCGTTCCCGCTTCCAGATAGGCGCGTGCGATGAGCATTACAATCTCATCGGACCCGTTTCCGAAAATCAGTTTCTGCTCTTTCACACCCAGGAACGAGGCCAGCGAACCGCGCAGTTCCAGACAAGCGCCGTCCGGATAAATCTGCAACTGGTCAAGCTCGGCTACAATCGCCTCTTTTACTTTCTTTGAGCAACCAAACGGATTCTCGTTGGATGCCAGCTTTATAACTTCAGTCAATCCTAACTCCCGTTTTACATCTTCAATTGGCTTGCCCGGCTCGTATACAGGCAGGTCGACAATCCGGGTTTTTGGAATCATGCTCTCACCTCATGTTTGTTTTCACTTTTTCATCCATCATACCCTAGATCGCAACTGTTGTACAAATCTTTTTACTATACGAAAACCTTCCTCTTTCGCCTCTTCTTTCGTAAGCATCGGCTCTGCCTCGCGAATCTTCTCGAGCAAAGCGCTCCCGACGATAAATCCATCGCTGTACGGGGCAACCATCTGTGCCTGTTCGGCACTCGAAATACCGAAGCCTACCGCCACAGGGACGGAAGCGTGCTGACGCACACGGGCAAGGAAGCGGGTGACTCCTTCATCAAGCGCATCCCTGGCGCCGGTTACGCCAAGCGAAGATACGCAGTACAGGAACCCTTTTGCCCGTGAAGCAATCATTTCGACACGCTGTTCAGAAGTTGGGGCAACAAGCTGAATCAACGGACGCGAGAAGTTTTCCGCCAGCGTTTCGATGTCTCCGGCTTCTTCCACCGGTAAATCCGGGATAAGAATGCCGTCTATACCGGATGCCTCCATCTCTTTAAACAACCGTTCCGGACCATACTGTAATACCGGATTGATATACGTAAACAGCACCAGCGGAACAGTAAGGCCCGACCTGCGCATATCCGCTGCTATCTCCAGTGTGCGACGGATCGTAACGCCGTGTGATAGCGCCTGTGCCGAGGCATGTTGAATCGTTGGGCCGTCTGCCAGCGGGTCGGAGTACGGTACGCCCAGCTCAATGACTGCCGCGCCTTCTTCCTGCATCGCAAGTGCGATATCTACCGTTAATTCGGGAGCCGGATACCCCGCTGTAATAAATGGAATGAATGCCTGCTCGCCCTCTGCAAACGCCGCCGCAATACGCTCGGCTCCTGTTTTTATACTACTCATGCCTGCTTCTCCCCTTCCCGTTCGTAAATCTGCGTTACATCCTTATCGCCACGGCCGGACAGGCAGACGACGATAATATCGTCCGATGTGAGCGTCGGTGCAAGCTTAATCGTCTCGGCAATTGCGTGTGCACTTTCCAATGCGGGAATAATTCCCTCTTCGCGGCAGAGCAGACGCAGCGCGTCCAACGCTTCCTCATCCGTTATTGCGTGATAGGTGGCACGACCGCTGTCATGCAGATACGCATGCTCCGGTCCTACACCCGGGTAGTCTAGACCGGCTGAGACGGAATGTGGTTCGATAATCTGTCCGAACTCATCCTGCAACAAATACGTCATTGTTCCATGAATAACACCTTGGCTGCCTTTCGTAATGGTAGCCGCATGTTTGTCCGTATCTATGCCGTGTCCCGCCGCTTCTACGCCGATAAGCGAAACGGTCGTATCCTGAAGGAACGGATAGAAAATGCCCATTGCGTTGCTGCCGCCGCCTACGCACGCCACGACATAGTCCGGCAGACGATTCTCAAATTCGAGAATTTGCGCCCGCGCCTCATCGCCGATAATGCGCTGAAAATCACGGACCATTTTGGGATACGGGTGCGGCCCGACTACAGATCCGATCATATAAAACGTCGTATCCACTTTGCTTACCCAGAAACGGATCGCTTCGCTGGTCGCGTCTTTCAATGTACGCGTACCCGAATACACCGGAACGACCTCCGCCCCCAGCAGTTCCATCCGAAATACGTTGAGCTTCTGGCGTTTCATATCTTCTTCACCCATAAACACTTTACACTTGAGCCCCAGGCGTGCGGCAACGGTTGCCGCCGCCACGCCGTGCTGGCCTGCGCCGGTTTCGGCAATGATTTCTTTTTTGCCCATGCGTTTTGCCAGCAGCCCTTGAGCCAGCGCATTGTTGATTTTATGGGCGCCGGTATGATTCAAGTCCTCCCGCTTTAAATAAATGCGAGCGCCGCCCAGCTTCTCCGTCAACCGCTCCGCAAAATACAGCGGGGTGGGGCGTCCGGAATACTGCCGCAGCAAATCGGCTAACTCCTCTTGAAACGCCCTGTCCTGCAGCGCATCTTCATACGCTGCCTCCAGTTCATCCAGGGCATTCACCAGCGTTTCCGGCACATACCTGCCACCAAACGATCCGAATCTTCCTTTGCTCTGCTTACTCAACTGCGCTCTGCTCATACTCTCTCATCCTCTCGATAATTCTTCGTATTTTCTCGATATCTTTGCGTCCGTTTGTTTCTACGCCGCTTGAAATATCGATACCATCCGGGCGATGTCGTTCTAGTAAATCAAGCATATTGTCCGCACCAATTCCTCCTGCCACCAGCAGCGGAATGCCGTGTGTACGGCTCCATGCAAGGTATGGGGCAATCCGCTTCCAGTCAAATGTTTTTCCGGTACCGCCGTATCTGTCTCCCACCGCCGTATCCAACAGCATATAGTCCATGCTTCCGACGTAGGCGGAAAGCTCCGCTTGCGGCCGGTCCGTCTCGTTCTCCCGAATGCTGAACGTTTTGGTCACCGCACAGCCGAACCGATTGCGTACCTGTTCACAAAACGCAGGCGTTTCTTCGCCGTGCAGCTGTACGATATGGAGTGGAGCCGCCTCAAATACTGCCTCAATGTCTTTAAGGGAGGGATTTACGAATACACCTGCCGCTTTTACCTTATCCGGTATAAGATAGGAAAGGCGCTTCCATTGCTCCGGCTCGATCTGTCGTCGGCTTTCGGCAAATACAAAACCGAGCTGGTCGGCCATGAGTTCTTCAGCGTTCATCTCCACCAGCGTTTCCGTATCGGTAATGCCGCAAATTTTCAGCAGCGGCTTCATGAACGTGCCTCCTCCGTACTGCGTATCGGCCCTACCAAATCGTATACGGCACTCTCGATTTCTGCCTGGCGCATAAAGTGCTCACCCACCAGCACGCCGTCGATGTTCGCTTCGGCCAACTGTGCGATTTGCTCTGGTGAATGAATACCGCTTTCGCTGATCGTAACAAACGAATCCGGAAGCTGTTCCAACAGAGTGAACGTCGTGGCAAGAGAGGTCTGAAAAGTTTTTAAATCCCGGTTATTAATGCCCAGCAGGTCGGGTTCAATTGTATCCAATACCGTATCCAATTCTTCCGCCGTGTGCACTTCTACCAGCGTTTCCAATCCAAGCGAGCGCGCTTCATTCGCCAGTGTGTACAGCTGTTCGCGGTCAAGGATAGCTGCGATGAGCAAGACGACGTCCGCCCCATACGCCCGTGCTTCATATAGCTGCAGCGGATCAATCATGAAATCTTTGCGCAGAAGCGGAATCGGCTTCGTAAGCGTCTGTTTAATCTGCCGCAAAAAGTCCAGACTGCCCTGGAAGAACACCTCGTCCGTCAGCACGGATATCCCTTCCGCACCGGCCTCTTCATATGCATGCGCAATGGCAAGCGGATCGAATGGCTCCCGAATCAATCCGCGTGACGGCGATGCTTTTTTTACCTCGGCAATGACGCCGACTTTGCGCCTCCTCTGCAAAAATCTCTGCTTAAGCGAGAGACAGGCAGGCAGGTCTGCAATCTGTTTTTCTAAATCCGCAATTGAAGTGCGTTCATACAATTGCTCAACTTCCCGACGCTTCTGCTCTACGATTTTAGAAAGCATGACTGACACCTCCCGTTACTTGAATCAGCTGCGCTAGTTTGTGCTTTGCCCGTCCCGTGTCCAGCAGTTCCTCTACTAAACGGACACCTTCCGCGATGGAGCCGACCTGTTCGCTCAGATAGAACGCGGCGGCTGCATTCAATACGACAACATCACGGTATGCGCCCGGCTCTCCGTCCAGTATACGGCGGATAATTCCCGCATTTTCCCGCGCATCCCCGCCTGCTATGTCAGTCAGCGGGTGGGAAGACAGGCCGAACATTTCCGGATGGATCGTATACGAAGAAATTGCGCCATGATCCACTTCCACAATGTATGTCGGCTCGCTGACACTGATTTCGTCCAAGCCGTCCGCACCGGCCACGACAAGCGCACGTTTGACGCCCATCTCGTTCAACACATCCGCTATCTTCAGTCCGAGATTTCTATCATAAATGCCCAGCAATTGCCGATCGGCACGGGCAGGATTGGTAAGCGGACCCAGCAGGTTAAATACGGTACGGAAGCCGAGCTGGCGGCGCGGTTCGACCGCATGCTTCATCGCCTGATGATACTGTGGGGCGAACAGGAAGCAGAGATTCGTCTCTTCGAGGCAGCGCTCTGCCGCTTCCGGAGTCGTCGTAATGGTCACACCGAGCGCTTCCAATACATCCGCGCTGCCGCTCTTGCTTGATACGGCCCGGTTGCCGTGCTTGGCGACGCGGACGCCGCCCGCCGCCGCAACAAGTGCTGCCGCCGTAGAAATATTGAATGAAATGCCGCCGTCACCGCCCGTACCGCATGTATCCAACAACCCTTCACCATCCGTATTCAGGCGGACCGCTTTCTCGCGCATCGTCTCCGCAAACCCGACGATTTCGTCCACCGTCTCGCCTTTCATGCGCAGTGCCGTCAAAAATCCGGCAATCTGCATCGGCTGTGCCTCGCCTTCCATAATCAGCCGCATTGCGTTACGCGCTTCTTCCCGTGTCAGCGACTCTCCCTCTGCAACTTGCCTGAGCAATTGTTTAAACATAGGTTCTCATCTCCTCTACGCTCGCCATTTTCTCAGCTAAGCTCAACGCGTGCAGCATAGCCCGCGCCTTGTTTCTTGACTCTTCATATTCATCCTCCGGCACAGAGTCGGCCACAATGCCGCCTCCCGCCTGTACGTACGCTTTTCCGTTTCGGAATACAATGGTCCGAATGACAATGCATGAATCCAGATTGCCGCCAAAACTGAAATAACCAACGGCACCTCCGTAAAAACCGCGTGCCTCTCCTTCCAGCTCTGCGATAATCTCCATCGCCCGGATTTTCGGTGAGCCGGATAACGTTCCAGCCGGGAAGCAGGAAGTAAGCGCATCAAACGGCTCTTTTCCTTCAGCCAGCGTACCGCGGACATGCGAGACCATGTGCATCACCCGCGAATAATATTCGATTTCCATTTGCTGCGTCACTTCCACGCTTCCGAAACGGGCAACCCTCCCAATGTCGTTACGCCCCAAATCGAGCAGCATCAAATGCTCGGCGCATTCTTTTTCGTCGGACAGCAGATCGGCCGCAAGCACCGCGTCTTCCGCCTCATCCGCACCCCGGCGACGCGTTCCGGCAATCGGCCGCGTTTCCGCTTCTCCGTCAGTGACCTTAACCAGCAACTCAGGCGACGTTCCGGCGACCGTTACACCGTCAATTTCGAAATAATACATATAGGGCGAAGGATTGGTTAGACGAAGAATGCGGTAGACAAGCAGCGGATCCGCTGTATATTCAACGGCAAACCGCTGGGAGAGCACTACCTGGAAAATATCCCCCGCTGCTATGTATTCCTTAGCCCGGTTCACCTTATGCATATACGCTTCTTTCGTCATATTGCTTGTTACGGTAAGTTCCTTGCCTTCCATGGGAATGTTGTCGATGCGGGCAAACGCCCGTGTCTCTGATTCGGCAATCTCACGCACCAGCTCGCGAATCCGGCCGCACGCCTTCTCGTACAGCGCGGATAACTCTTCGTCCGTCATATTCTCGTGTACCTGCATATTGGCAATCACTTTTACTTCCTGTTTCACATGGTCATATGCGATAACTTCGTCCACGAACAGCAGATGCATCGTATCAAGTTGCAGTTCATCATGCTCAGCCCGGGGAAGCTCTTCAATGAATCTCACCGTCTCATACCCAAGCAGTCCAACCGCACCGCCGGTAAACGGAGGTAAGCCCTTTATGCTGGGACTGCGGAATTGTCCAAGCTGACGGCGGAGCACATCCAGCGGGTTGCCTTCCACAAGTACGCGCTCTCCCGAACGATAGGAAAGCTCAAGACCGGATTCGACCGTTCGGCACTTAAGAAACGGCGAAAGCCCAATAAACGAATAGCGGCCGAGACGGCTTGCCCCCTCTACGCTTTCAAGCAAAAACGAATCGGGTCTGCGCAAACTTTGATACAAATGAATGGGAGTAGCCTGATCGGCCAGAAGGGAATAAGAAACGGGAATAAAATTGTGGCTTCGGGCAAACTCGCGCACCTCCGCCAATGTTGGGGTAAACATATTGGTTGTACCTCTCCTCTCATCGGGGAAGAGGGCCTAAAGAGGACGCAAAAAATCCAGGGTTAACACAGCCCTGGATTCGAAATGTCTGTTCCGTACATACTTAATCAACAGATCTTCGTCTCTTCTCAGGCTCTGCTCTTCTCAGACTCAAATCTTCTCTCTGCTCTCAACTCTAACTCAATCTATCTTGGTTATTCTCAGCATAGCGGCTTTTCATCCGGCTGTCAACCATTCCGCCCTCTACTTTACCTGCGAATTTAAATCGGGGCGCAAAACCGACGCGCCTTCTAAAAATACATGGCGGATTTCTCGGCTTGATTTCTCCGTATTGACAAGCATCATTACCCGGATGCATTTTTCAAGACTGCCCGGCACCGGAATCTCGTTCGAACACATAAGCGGAACCAGCTCGAATCCCGGAAGTGCGCGTGCTCCACGCGCCGGAAACGCCGCATCCAAATCGTGTGTTACTGTAATCATAACGCTCGCTATGTCTTCCGGGTCCACGCCATTGACTTCCACCATAGCACGTATCAATTTTTCAGTCGCTTCGAGAATAGCGGCCTCTTCGTTTACGGTAACGGTAATCGCCCCGCGGATACCACGAACTGCCATTACGACTCCCCTCCTTCTTGCAGTGCGCGAAGCACTTCACGCACCGGCTCTTCTGCCACATCTTTTCTAATCTCTACTTTGCCAATTGCAGTCGGCAGCACAAATACAAGCTTGCCGCCTTCTCCTTTTTTATCACGCCGCATTGCTTCGATAATCTCATCTGCGTTCATTGCGTGCGGCAGCATAACCGGAAGCCGATATTTCTCAAGAATATGCCGTGTACGGGCGCTGATGCCGCTTGCGATGCCCAATCTCTCTGCGAGCATGGCAGCGGCAACCATACCGATGGAGACCGCTTCGCCGTGATTCAGTGTCTCATAGCCGCACAGCGCCTCAAACGCATGGCCGAACGTATGGCCCAAATTCAAGATCGCGCGAAGACCCCGCTCTTTCTCATCTTCGGAGACCACAGCCACCTTCACACTGCAGGCACGAAGCAGCGCTTCCTGCAGCAGATCATGCTCAAAACGCTGCAGACCCTCTGCATTCTGCTCAAGCCACGTCACGAATGTCTCATCCCAGATCAATCCGTGCTTTATCACTTCGGCAAATCCTGCAGCCACTTCGCGCGGCGGCAGTGTTTTCAAAAATTCCGTATCATACGCGACCAGACGCGGTTGATGGAATGCACCGATGATGTTTTTGCCGAGCGGGTGGTTTACCGCCACTTTACCGCCCACGCTGCTGTCATGGGCCAGCAACGTCGTCGGAATCTGTACGAACGCTACGCCGCGCATATACGTAGCCGCTGCAAATCCGGCCAGGTCTCCAACCACGCCGCCGCCCAGGGCAAGAAACGCCGACTTGCGGTCCAATCCAGCTTCAAGCGCCTCGGTCATTACCCGTTCGTAGACAGCCAGGCTTTTCGCCTTCTCTCCGGCTTCCACTACACTATGGTATACCATATAACCGGCATCCTGCAGTTGACTCTTCGTTTGGTCCAAATACAGTGGAGCCACATGCTCATCGGTAACGATGAACAGCTTGCGGCCGCTGTCGATGCCCGCTTCTTCGAGCAGACGCGGCAGTTGCTCGATTACGCCAGGTCCAATCCAGATTGGATATGACCGTTCCCCCAACTCTACCGTCAACTGTTTCATCGATTAAAACTCCTCTACATGACGGTTGTATTTATCATAGTTGGCTTTCATTTCTTCCAGCGAATCGCCCGCGAATTTCTCACAGAGCGCGTCGGCCAGTGTCCAGCACACAACTGCCTCCGCCACGACGCTGGCGGCCGGCACGGCGCAGCTGTCCGAACGCTCGATGCTGGCGGCGAATGGCTCCTTCGTATCAATGTCAATGCTATTCAGCGGCTTATACAGCGTTGGGATCGGCTTCATGACGCCACGTACAACAACAGGCATTCCCGTTGTCATGCCACCTTCCAATCCGCCGGCACGATTCGTTTTGCGAGAGTAGTTCCCCTGCTCATCAAGAATAATCTCATCATGCACCTGCGACCCGGGGCGGGCAGCCGCTTCAAATCCGATGCCAATCTCCACGCCTTTGAATGCCTGAATGCTCATTATTGCCTGGGCAAGACGGCCGTCAAGCTTACGGTCCCACTGCACATGGCTGCCAAGCCCCACCGGCAGACCTTCTGCCCGCACTTCTACCACGCCGCCAAGCGAATCGCCGTCGGCTTTCGCCTTATCGATCAGGTCCATCATTCTCTTCGCGGCGTCAGCGTCCAAACAGCGTACCGGAGATTCTTCCGTAATACGAATCATTTCTTCCAGACTTACGTCTACAGGTTTCGCTTGCACCTCTCCGATGCGAAGTACATGACCTGCGACCGTAATGTCAAATTGTTCTAATAATTGACGCGCCACTGCGCCAACTGCTACGCGAATTGCAGTCTCCCGCGCGCTGGAACGCTCCAGAATGTTGCGCATGTCGCGCTGGTTGTATTTTAGCGCACCGTTTAAATCCGCATGGCCCGGACGCGGACGTGAGACGCGGCGTTTGTCTTCCCCTTCATCCACCGGCTCCGGACTCATAATCGTTTGCCAGTGCGTCCAGTCTTTGTTTTCTACCACAAGGCAAATCGGGGCACCCGTGGTCTTACCGTGACGTACGCCGGCGACAATCTTTACCTGATCCTTCTCGATTTGCATGCGGCGGCCCCGTCCATGACCTTTCATGCGGCGCAGCAACTGCTCATTAATTTTTTCAATGGAAAGAGGCAAGTTGCTGGGTACTCCTTCGATAATTGCCGTTAATTGCGGTCCATGTGACTCTCCTGCTGTGAGATAGCGCATAATCTTCCTCCACCCTTTTAATTTACGCCGGAAAACAACGATACTGTACTGCTTTTTGTATTGCCGGCGTTTCCTGCGTCTGTTTCTTTTGGTATAAAACACAGCCGTCCGGTCTCTCGGCGGCTCATTTTATTTTTTACATGCTATTATAGTATAGCTGCCGGGAAAATCCTAGACAAAATTCAGCAAAAACGCCGCGCTCGCCATACCGGAACACGCGCGGCGTGTATTTTTCATTCAGAAGCTACATTTTGCGATAAAAAAAGGTATCTTCCGGCTCAAATCCGTACTGCTGAGGCTGAAAGATTTGCTCTGTACTTCCGACGAATAGTACGCCGCCGGTACGCAAAGAGGCGGCAAACTTATGATACAAATTATGCTTTGCCTCTTCTGTAAAATAAATCATCACGTTACGGCAAATAATTAAATCATAGTTTTGATCAAACGGGTCGGCGAGCATATTGTGACGCTTAAATTTAATTAAGCGCTTGATATCATCCGAAATGCTGTACATAATACCGTCTTTTTTAAAATATTTGGCAACCAAATCTTTCGGCACATCCTGCAGTAAACGTTCAGTGTAGATGCCGCGCTTGGCCCTGGCAATTGCGCCTTCATCAATGTCCGTTGCGGTGATGTCCACTTCGTGCAGCGGTATAAAACGAGAGAGAAGCATCGCCAGCGAATACGGCTCTTCACCCGTCGAGCAAGCGGCGCTCCAGCATTTGATCTTGCTCTTTTCTTGCAGCAAACGCGGCAAAATCTTCTTCTCGAGCACTTCCCAGCGGCTCGGGTTGCGGAAAAACTCCGATACGTTTATCGTCATGCGATCCAGAAACTCGTCAAACAGTTCCTGATTCTTCGTCATCGCTTCAAAAAAGCTCTCGAATGTATGGTATCCTCTCTTTACGCGCAGCGAGGTTAGTCTGCGTTTCATCTGAGCTTCCTTATACAGTGCAAGATCGATACCGGTCTTGCGTTTTACTTTATCAATAAACTGCAAAAAGTCTCTGTCTTCCATTGTCCTATCTATCCCCTTCTACTCCTCACAAACATTACTAGGATAGTATTCGCGACCTGCGCTTTTTTTCCTTCATTATTTCTGTGAAAACCACCATGGCGTCTCAGCCGCAACCCCGACATGAAAATCAT
>NZ_BJXX01000068.1 GCF_007991215.1 Aneurinibacillus danicus | reverse complement strand
ATTTTCACAGAAAACATCCGGTATTTTACTCAGTCGCTTTCTTCTTTCGCCGCTCGCGCAGAGCACGGAAGAAGTCTTTGAGCAGTGCACTGCATTCCGCTTCGCATATGCCCTGAACCATCTCCACCTGATGATTGAACCGCTCTTCTTGAAGCAGATTCATCAGGCTGCCCGCACACCCGGCTTTCGGGTCCATCGCTCCGTATACCACTCGCGGTATGCGCGCCTGAACAATCGCTCCCGCGCACATCGGACACGGTTCAAGCGTTACATACAGCGTAGCCCCGATCAGCCGCCAGCCGCCCATCGTTTCGCTTGCTTGTTTTATGGCGATGAGTTCGGCATGAGCCAGCGGATCTTTGGCCGTCTCACGCAGATTATATCCTCGGCCCACCACCTGACCGTCCCGTACGACTACCGCTCCAATCGGCACTTCACCCAGCGCTTCCGCTTTTTTGGCCTCTTCAATCGCAAGCCCCATGTAATATTCGTCGTTCATTCATCCCACCGTAACTTTTCTTTTTGTTGGTTACGCTTTATTCTCGCAATTTCTTTCGCCCGGTGTCAAATTGCATTACTCACTCTCTACCGTTAGTCCGGAAAACAGCAGGGCGCGGGCCGGTGCAGCTTCGGTTTCCAACACCTTAATAGGTGCGATAACCATGAAATAGTTACCTTCCGGCACCTCGCCAAGCCGGAGTCCTTCGACAATAACACTATCCACACCAAATAGGGCTTTATGCGTTGGATGGCCGGACTGGTCGCGTTCCACGCCGGGTGCGTCGATGCCTACGCCCCGCACTCCCGCTTCCGCCAAATACTCTGCTCCGTCTCCGGCAAGGAATACAAATCCGGATCCGAAATCGTCCGTCAGCGAATTGCGGGTTTTCAGCAATAAAAAGTCTCCCTTTTTCGGTGCGAACCGCTCCAAATCTGCCCGTGTGATTTTATCTTGAGCCTCCGTCAAATCCAGCACCCGGCAAGGACCAACCAGACGTTCAATCGGGATGCTCTCCATTGTACCCCCGTTCGGCAGCATGTGCAGCGGAGAATCAACATGTGTACCTGTGTGCATATCCATATCAATCCGCGACTCATACGCTGAGGTCTGATTGAAGTCTTGCACGACGCGAATGTTTGGCTGCTTCTCCGGCTTGTTTTTATAAGTAACCATACCATGATAAATCGGCATGGATATATCGTATACTTTATACATATTTAACGGGTCTCTCCTTTCCGGTATTTCGGCTGCTCCACCGCTTTAAACGTTTCCCGTTCCCCATCGTCTCCACCGGTCCACCATCTCTTGCCTTCTCTTCTTAACAGCTCATGTGATTCCGCCGGCCCCCATGTGCCTGCCTCGTATTCCGTCAGCGAGTGGGGTTCACGGTCCCATGCCCGGCGGATGGGATCAATAAACTTCCAGGCCAAAGACACCTCATCCCAACGCGTAAAGAAAGTAGAATCGCCTAGAATAGCATCATGCAGCAGACTTTCATACGCTTCAGGAGATGTATCCTCGCAATCATTGCAGTATTCCATGCCAATCGGCACCACCTGGCTATCCGCTCCCTGCTTCTTGGCATTCAGCAGCAGTGTAATGCCTTCATTCGGGTTAATGCGAAAGATTAACAGGTTTGGAATCAAATCGTTATTTTTATTAAAATATAATCGTTTCGGAAGCTCTTTAAACTGAATCACGATTTCCGTTACTTTCTCCGGCATCCGCTTACCTGTCCGGATATAAATCGGGACCTCCGCCCACCGGAAATTGTCAATAAATAACCGTGCCGCGACAAATGTTTCCGTAGTGGACGCCGGGTTGACGTTTGGCTCTTCCCGATATCCGACAAGGGAGGAGCCTTTGCTCTTACCTTCTGTGTACTGACCGCGCACGACGTATGTATCCACCTCTTCTTCGCTGTAACGGCGCAAGGCACGCATCACTTTTACTTTCTCGTCGCGAATCGCTTCCGTTTTCAGGCGGCTCGGCGGTTCCATGCAGACCATCATTACCATCTGCAGCATATGATTCTGCACCATATCAAGCAGGGCTCCTGCATCATCATAGTACGAAGCGCGATCCTCAACACCTACGGTCTCACTGGCCGTAATTTGAATGTTATCGATGTGCCGGTTGTTCCAGAGCGGCTCGAACATGGAATTGGCAAAGCGGATAACCTGGATGTTCTGCACCATCTCTTTGCCCAAATAATGATCAATTCGATAGATTTCTTCTTCTGTGAATGAACGTTTAATCTCTTCATTTAGCTCTTTTGCGGAAGTGTAATCATGCCCGAACGGTTTCTCGACGACCAATCGCTTCCAGCCCACTGTATTTGTAAGTCCACTCTGCTTAAGGCTGTCCGCCACCTGTCCGAATAATTGCGGTGCAATCGCCAGATAAAACATGCGGTTGCCCGGAAGATTCATCTCTCTCTCCCTCGCTTCAACCGCGGAGAGCAGGGAAGCATAAGCATCCGCATCTTTGATATCAAGCGTTATGTAATCGAAGCGTGCAGCGAATCGATCCCATTCTTCTCCTTCCCGCAAAGACAGACGGCTAAACTCATTAATCGATTCTTTGACAGAGACGCGGAATTGTGTGTTGTCCATCTTCGTTCTTCCCACACCAATGACCGCAAAGTCCGTAGTCAAATGACCATCGCGATACAGGCTATAGATAGCAGGAAACAGTTTACGCTTAGCCAAATCACCTGTCGCACCAAAAATAACGAAAACAAAAGGTTGCATAGACTCCTGTTGTGTAGACAATCGCCGCACTCCTTACTTTAATCAAAGTTTATATAGTAAACAAATTCTGTACGTATGCACTTAACAATACGCTGATCTTCTTTTCTATCCTCATAATCCCCTCACTTATTATACCTTATCTTTCCCTGCATCTTGGCCTGTGATGTGGGAGAGTCATAAATTAAGAAAATAGAAAGCCCCCCGCCTTGTAAAAAGGCAGAGGGATGTATGACTTACTGCTTACGCTCTGGCAAGGAGCGATTCGCGAAACTCGAGCAAAGCCTTAGCAAACTCTTCCGGCTTTTCGAGCATAATGTAGTGGCCGGCACCGGCAATCGTTCTTGTCCGCACACTGCCGTTCTGCTCAGCCGCTTTCTCGGCAGCACCTTTCGGCAACAGCTTATCTTCCGATCCATATACGGCCAGAATGGGAACATTCAGCTTTGCAAAAATGTCAGCGCCTTTATATTCGTTGCAGGCATAGAAATCGTCATGCACAACCGGCGTGTCTACCCAGGAAAGCTGCTTTTGCTCTTCGTCCAGCAGCTCTGCTGAAGCTTCCTTGCCATAGGAAGCTTTAAACAAAAATTCCGGGAACGTGCCTTTTGCCAGATCCTCGAGAATTTTCGGATGAACCGGCATTTCATAATGGCTGGCATTCAGCACGAGTCCTTTTACATTCGGATTGTGGGCCGCCATCTCGATGCCAATCATGCCGCCCATTGAGTGCCCGACTACAATAACTTCCTGGTCACCAATCTGTTCATTGGCCCATTCGGCGTATTCCTCAATCGTTTTGCAGCGGCTCTGGTCTGCATTCTCGCCGTGGCCCGGTAAATCAAGCACGATGCAGGAAGCGTCCTTAAGTTTTTCTTCAAGACCGCGAAATTTGGCTTTCGTGCCGCCCGCGCCGTGAATCAGCACAAACGGAAGTTGTCCGGATACGCTCATGATTGCCCTCCTACATAATAGATTTTGAAATAACCACGCGCTGAATTTGGTTTGTTCCTTCGTAAATCTGGGTGATTTTTGCGTCGCGCATCATGCGCTCAACAGGGAACTCCTGAATGTATCCGTACCCGCCCAGTATCTGTACCGCATCTGTCGTTACTTTCATCGCCACATCGGATGCGAATACTTTCGCCATGGAAGCCAGGCGCATCATGGAAGGGTCTTTGCCCGTGCTGTCCAGGTTATCCAGCGCACTGGCCGCCCGGTATACAAGACCTCGCGCCGCTTCGATTTGCGTTGCCATGTCTGCCAGCATAAACTGAATGCCCTGGAAAGAGCCAATCGGACGACCGAATTGCTCGCGCTCCTTTACATACTCAAGACAAACGTCCAGCGCGCCTTGGGCGATGCCAAGCGCCTGTGCCCCGATGCCCGGACGCGTCTTATCCAGCGTCTTCATCGCGACCAGAAAACCCTGACCCTCTTCGGCGATAACATTCTCTTCCGGCACCCGGCAATCCTCAAAGAAAAGTTCGGCGGTCGGCGAGCCTTTAATCCCCATCTTTTTCTCGATTTTGCCTACAATCAAGCCCGGCGTTCCTTTTTCGATGAGGAAAGCAGTGATGCCTTTATCCGTCTTGGCAAAAACAGTATAGACATCGGCAATGTTGCCATTGGTAATAAAACATTTCTGTCCGTTCAGGCGGTAGTATTTTCCGTCTTTCTCCGCCCGGGTTTTCATGCTTTTAACGTCCGATCCGGCGCTCGGCTCGGTTAGGCCGAAGCAGGCCAATTTTTTCCCGGCAGCCAAATCAGGAAGAAAGCGCTGTTTCTGTTCTTCATTGCCGCTGAGCAATACCGGCAGCGAGCCGAGCTCCTGCACCGTGACAATCTGGGAGGAAGATGCACATACTCGCGCTATTTCCTCGACGATCAGGCAATAGCTCAACAAATCCAGGCCTGCTCCGCCGTACTCTTCCGGCAGGTTAGCGCCGATATAGCCGTATTCACTCAATAAATCTTTGATATCAAACGGATACTCGCCCTTTTCATCAATTTCCGCCGCACGCGGCTTAATTCGCTCCTGCGCCAGCTTATGAATCCCCTGCTGAATCTCTCTCTGCTCTTCCGTTAATGCAAAGCTCATCTTACTTCGCGCCTTTCGTATAATCGTAGAATCCTTTGCCCGTTTTGCGTCCCAGATGGCCCGCACGCACGAGCTTGCGGAGAAGCGGAGCACTGCGGTACTTGGAGTCCTGCGTTTCTTCATACAAAGAATCCTGAACATACAGAAGGGTATCGAGACCGATTAAATCGGCCAGCGCCAGCGGTCCGATCGGATGGTTGGCGCCCAGTTTCATGCCTTTGTCGATGTCTTCTGCGCTTGCCGTACCCTCCATCAATACGAAAATCGCTTCATTGATCATTGGTACGAGAATTCGATTTACCGCAAATAACGGGGCTTCTTTTACGTCGATCGTTTCTTTGCCCATCGCTTCTACGAGCGCTTTCGCTTCCTGGTATGTTTCTTCTGCCGTACTCTGGCCGCGAATCAGCTCTACTAATTTCATTACCGGTACCGGATTGAAGAAATGAACGCCGATAATTTTTTCCGGGCGCTTTGTCACGCTGGCAATTTCCGTTACGCTCAATCCAGAAGTATTCGTCGCAATGATGATGTCCTCACGGGCGATTTCATCCAGCTTTTTGAACAGTTCTTTCTTTAATTCCATGTTCTCGCTGACCGCTTCAATAATGAAGTCTACGTCTTTTAAGCTGCTCCACTCGACCGTCGTGGTAAGCGCGCCTTCCAGTTGTTGTTTCTTCTCTTCTGTCAGACGTCCTTTCTCAATGCTGCGGCTCCAGTTTTTCTGAATGCCGGATAGTCCACGGTCGAAGAATTCCTGCTTCTGCTCTACGGCTACGACTTCATATCCCGCTTCTACCGCTGCCTGGGCAATACCCGATCCCATTGTGCCAAATCCGATTATCCCGATTTTTTTTGCCATCTCATATCTCCCTCTGCTTTCTTTGATTATTTATTTTGGAAATTGGGCTCCCTGCGCTCGAAGAAAGCGGCAACCCCTTCATTCTTATCCTCCGTACGGCAGATTTCGCCGAATCCCCGCGCTTCCAATTCAAGTCCTTCCGCAAGTGAAGTCGCAAGTCCCTGGTCGATGACACGTTTCGCTGTTTTTACGGCAATCGGTCCGCGTTTCATGATGGTTTCCGCCCATTTCTTCGCTTCTTCGAGAGCGTTCTCATCCACCAGCTGCTCTATCAATCCGATACGGTACGCTTCTTCAGCGGAAACAAATTCACCCGAGAAAATCAATTGTTTAGCTTTGCCAGGCCCTACGAGCCGTGCAAGACGCTGTGTACCACCATAGCCTGGAATGATGCCCAGCTTTACTTCCGGAAGGCCGAGCTGTGATTTGCGGCTGGCTACTCGGAAGTCGCATGCCAGCGCCAATTCCAACCCGCCACCTAGCGCAAATCCGTCAATCGCCGCAATAACCGGCTGCGGCAAGTCGGCGATGCGCTGGAAAAGAGCCTGCCCCCGTCTGCAGAGCTCCACGCCCTGCTCTTCTCCAAGCTCCGGAAATTCTTTAATGTCTGCACCTGCGACAAATGCTTTTTCTCCTGCACCGGCAATAATAACAACATCACAGTCGTCGCCGATGCTATGTAAAATTCCGTCCATCTGCTCGAAGAATTCCTTATTCAACGCGTTTACCGGCGGCGCATCAATGGTGATTAGACCCAATCGATTCGTAAGCTCCCACGTTACTTTCACTGCTTCGCACCTCCATAGAAAATGACTTTGATTTCTTACTCCGTAATTTCAATCTAGCAATAATAATGCCAATGTTTAAAATACATTTTTATCCGCTTCGGCCGGGTATTATATAAAACAAAGAAGCAAATTATAGTTTCTTTAGGATATAACTTTGTTTCTTTTTTCTACTTTTGTTTCTATTAGATACAAACTTTCTTTATTTAATGTTGTACTTTTTTAACTTCCGGTAGAATGCTTTACGGCTAATGCCAAGCTTCTGAATGGCCTCGGTTCGTGTCCGGCTGGTTTTTAATACTTCTTCCAGCATCTCTTTCTCCGTTCTTTCAATGATACCAGGCAGATTCATCGCTTTCTCGTCGTTCCGCGCTGTACTACGGACCGGATTCTCGTTCAAGCTGGTTCCTTCGCGCACAAAAGGCGGGATATCTTCCGGTATAAAATACGATTTTGTGCAGATGGCAATCATCCGTTCCAGTACATTGCTCAATTCCCGCACATTCCCCGGCCAATCATAGCATTCAAAAATCTCATACACTTCCTGTGTCACCGTTACCTGCTTCTTATATTTGGCACGCAACTCCCCCAGAATGTTATTAATAAGAATCGGTAAATCCTGCTTGCGTTCCCGTACCGGAGGGATGGTAATCGGCACAATATTCAGTCTATAGTATAAATCTTCACGGAACTTCCCTTCCCGCATCATTTGCTGCAAATTTTTATTGGTCGCGGCGATGATGCGTACATTGAGCGGATGCGTTGTTGTTCCCCCCACTTTAATAAACGACTTCTCCTGAAGAACCCGGAGAATTTTCGCTTGAAGAAATGGCGTAAGTTCACCGATTTCATCTAAGAACAGCGTACCGCCGTTGGCTAGCTCGAACAAACCTTTCTTTCCTCCCCTGCGCGATCCGGTAAATGCGCCTTCTTCAAAACCAAACAACTCGCTTTCGAACAGCGACTCCGGCAGCGATGCCATATTGATAGCGACAAACGGCTTGTCTCCCCGCGGACTTGCTTCGTGGATGGCACGGGCAAACACTTCTTTGCCGACACCGGTTTCTCCGAACAACAATACAGTCGCATCAGAACTGGCCACTTTTTTGGCAATATTGACCGCTTGCCGCATTCCGGGCGCATGGCTTTCCAGCAGAGAAAAAATCCGCTTGTTCAACTGCTCTTCTAATTGCGTCGAATAAGTCTTATATCGGTTTAACTCCTCTTGAAGCGCGTAGAATTCACTGATGTCTTTCATAATCGTAACGACGCCGATAAGTTCGCCTTTTTCCATTAAGGGTGTAATATTGGCAAAGACATGAATATTAAGCGAGTGCAAGTAACTGTAATCATTAATTAACGGCTGCCCGGTCTTCAGCACTTCAAGAATGCGTGCCTGCGGCTCCACTTCACTGATCTTCCGGTTGATAATCTTGTGGGCCGGAACGCCAAACTGCACGGAGTAAGCAGTATTTACATATACAATCGTACCGTCCTTGCTAACGACCAATACGGCGTCATGCAACGATTCCAGTATGGAAAGCAGATGATTCTCCAATTTCACCGTCCTCATCCTCCCTTTCCTTCTACATATACAAAAAGAGGGCCGATTCCGCAACCCTCCCCCCGTTCGTCTGCAAAAGGGAAGAGCTGGGTCAACAGCCTACTAGTGACGCGCTTCTTCTCTCTTAAAGGAGTAACACCACATGCCCATCAAGATAAGAAAAATCCATACCTTAAAAACTTGATGGACATGTGGTGTTACCCCAGAATATGCAGCAAATTTGAGGTATTCGAAAAACAGGAATAGAACATCACCCCATTTTCCGTTTATTTTCTACCAGATATTTTTTGAGTTGATATCTTAAATCCGCAACAGTATGTGGACGTTTCAAAGAACCCAAGAACGAGGAAGAAGCCAGTGCTTCCCACACGTCAAACAGCAATGGAATCCCAAGCCCTATCTCCTCCATCACATCCCGCCGTGCAAATACATATTCCGGCGGCCCTTCGAGCAACAACCTTCCTTTATGCATAATAAATATCCAGTCTGCCCATTCGTAAGCCAAATCGATATCATGCGTGGCCATCAGCATGGTTGTGCCTTCTTCTTGATAGATCGTTTCCAGCTCTTTTAATAACAGCTTCGTATGAAGCGGGTCTAAATAGGCGGTCGGCTCATCTAACAGCAAAAGTTCCGGTCTAAGTATCATAACGCCTGCCAGCGCTATCTGCTTTTTCTGCCCTAAACTTAGATGGTGTACAGGTCTTTCTCGAAGCTCTTCCAGCCCGAAACGTATCAATGCTGCTTCTACCCTCTGCGCTGCTTCAGCGTTAGATACCCCGGCATTATATAATCCATAGGAAATATCCTCCATAACTGTACTAGCAATCAATTGTTGTTCCGGGTCTTGAAATACCAATCCTACTTTCTTCCGCAGTTCAGCCAGGTAGGCACGCCCGTATGTGTATACCTCTCCGCCCCACTTCACCCTCCCGCAATCCGGGCGATAAATACCGTTCAAATGCAAAAACAGCGTTGACTTACCACATCCGTTATGCCCCAGCAACGCACATCGCTTTCCCCTGGGAATGCGCAATGTTACTCTATCCAGTGCAGGATCTGCGCTTCCCGGGTACGTATACGATACTTCTTCCATTTCTACCAGCCAAGCCAACCACTTCACCTCCTCATCCACCATTCAAGTAGTACGAGTCCGATAAAACCAATAACGGATTCGAACGCATATCGCTTCGATATCGAAAACGTTCCAACGGAGATAACCCGCAGCTCACCGTCAAATCCACGGGCCGTAAGACCAATGGACAGCTGCTGGTAACGCTGCATCGTCCGGGTAAACAATCGGGTAACCAACCAGCCGGCATTTCGCATCTTCCACTTAAATCCATGTCCACCGCCTCGTGCCTGCTGGGCAATCCACAACTGCTCTACCGTCTCCAAAAACACGAAAATAAAGCGGTACATCACCAGCAGCAAATCCGTTACAAGCGATGGAATCCCGATTCTTCGCAATATCGCCAGCATCTCGGTAAACGGTACAGTCAACAATATGAAATACAGACAGGATACGGACGCAAGCGAACGAAACAGCAGCACACCCGCCGCCTTCACCCCTTCTTCGCTTGCATACACATGCCAGGATACAATGGAAAATTGAAACAACATTGGCTCTCCGGGTGGAAAAGATGAGATCTCCAGCACAAGTGGCGGTAATCCGAACAGCAGAAATAACGCGACTGCCCCCATCATTCCTGCATATGCCCGGGCTGAAATCCCTGCGTAGCCGATAATCCATACACTCATCCATACCAATACAGTGACATGCACCGACGTATGTGCCAGCAGCACAAAACATAAGAGTCCGAACCCAAACCATAATTTCTGCGCGGGAGAAATATGGCGTAGCCGGTTCATATAAGCAAGCGTATCAAGCTGAATCTTCATCTGAACATTCCTGCCTTATAGATCGGCCTTTGTAATACCCAATCCCGTAACCGATAATACCGGCCCCCAGTGCAGCCTGTAGTGCAAACAGCAGGCTTTCTGTCTCACTGCCTGGTAGTTCGATGAGCGGCTGGCTCCAAGGTTTATACTCGGGAGCCACCTCAGAAATTGCTTCTTCTGCCACCCCATCCGCACCACCAAAATCCGAATTCTTCACAAGCAGAAGCGGAAGTACGATAAGCACCACAACTGCCAGTATGAGAAAAATATTCAACCATCCTTTTGATTTGTTCATCGCTACACTCCCCGTTTGATAGATTGCAGTTGTGCTAATTCCCTTCCGTTATAGGTGACAAGAAAATTCCATACCAGTACGGTTAACAGCCCTTCACTGATAGCCAATGGCACCTGAGTCACGGCAAAAATACCAGCAAATTTCATGAAAGAAGCTGCTATACCACCGCTTGCTGCAGGAAATGCAAGGGCAAGCTGGATAGATGTGACAAGATAGGTAGTCATATCTGCCAGGGCAGCAGCCGTAAAAATCGCCAGACGCGGCTTTCCTGTCGAACGATCCATTGCTCGATACACGAAATATGCCACAACCGGACCTACCACCGCCATCGAAAACGCATTCGCTCCAAGCGTAGTCAGTCCCCCATGTGCCAGCAGCAGTGCCTGAAACAACAGTACAAGCGTACCCAGGACCGTCATTACTAGAGGACCAAATAGCGCCGCACCTAATCCGGTTCCGGTCGGATGCGAACTGCTTCCTGTTACTGAAGGAATTTTTAACGCGGATAAAACGAATGCAAACGCACCCACAAGGCCTAACAGCAGCTTCGTCTCCGGTCTTTCTTTCGTCAACTTCGTCAGCGAACGAAGTCCCAGCAAGAAGAAGGGCAAAAACACCGCCCACCAAAACAATGCCCATTTCACCGGCAGAAAGCCTTCCATGATGTGCATCGCATACACAGTCTGCGGCTCGTTCGATACAAAATACAGCACGAGACCCACAACCGCACCGATACCGGAAAGCATACGCTTGTTTTTCATCTTTGTACCCTCCCTATCTCCTGTAGACTTCTGACCGCGTTGTTTTTTATGGCAGGTCTCCTGACCTCGAGTCATCGCACTATCACTTCCTTCCATCCTCTCTCCTCTTTTATAAGTCAATGAATTCATTTGTTGCTTCTGATGGTATTTTCCCGCTTATAGGGTTCTCCTTTTTCTCCGCGGCAAAGTGTAGCTTGCCATCCTGCATCCTCACAATAAATACAACAGATACCTCCCCCTGCATTCGTTGACTAATTTGGGCTGCTAAGGGAATCTCGATATGTCTTCGGATGGCTCTTTTGAGGAATCTGGCTCCGTATTGTTTATTAAATCCCTCTTCAATCAGAAATTTTCGAGCTGATTCCTTAAGATGTAGTTGACATCCATGCTTTTGGATCCGATGATTGAGGGATTGAATGTTCCTATCAAGAATTTGTCCTAACACCTCCTGATGCAGCCATTGAAAGACAAAAATATCATCAAATCGATTAATAAATTCAGGACTAAATCGTTTCTCTAGCTTCTTAAGTACAAAATCGCGAAGAAAATCCTGCTCATTCCTCCCCCAATTAGAAGGCCGGAAGAACCACAGCAGCTTTCTAAGGGAGTTCTTCAAACTTCCATGAGCATAGTCCATAATTTCCCGGGCACCAAGGTTGCTGGTCATAAAAATTAGAGTATTACGAAAATTAATTACTTTATCCCCGGAGGTCATGGCCATCAGCCCATTATCCATTACGTTCAGGAGAGAATAAATGACTTGATCATTTGCTTTCTCTAACTCATCAAAGAGAACGATACCAGGCTTACTATATGAACCTTCAATTTTCTCTATTTGAAAAAGTGAAGCTCCTTCCTTACTTCCTATATAACCTGGAGGGGCTCCAGTCAGAGAAGCAGCATAATGCTCTTGTGTTAACGTATTCATATCGATTCGGCATAAGGCCTCTGGATTTCCGTAGATAGCCTCACTCAAGGCTCTAACCATTTCAGTTTTTCCAACACCTGTAGGTCCGAGAAATAAGGCGACATATAATGGTCGATCCGATTCCGTTATATCCGACCAGATAATTCTCAACATTTCTTCCAGTCGATGAAGTGTCTCCTCTTGCCCAAAGATTTTTGAGCGAACATGCCGCATCACTTGGTCGACGTCAAATCGAAAGCGGGTTACCAGACGGCTTCCCTCTGATGGTTCTTTGATTTCAAGTTCCGGAGTATGTTGATGCTGACGTTCGTTCAGGGCCTTTAACTTAGTTGTAATAAAGGACATATACTCCTCCTCTGGTTACAGAGGAGGTCAGGCAACTGTGCCTGCCTGACCTTATCCCCCATTTTTTACGTTACTTCGCACCGGCGGTCTTTTCTATTCCTTCATGAGGAATTCCCGATATTGGACATTCGGCTGTTCCCACGGTAGAACGGGTCAATTTCTCCACATTCTCGCGCGCTTTCTCTGCATCGAGTACCCATGTGCGATAGAAATCAAATGGACACTCAGCTACGCCACGATCACCTTCTCCAGAATTAATCAGCCCGGTATAGCCGCGATGAAGCAGCTTGAATAGATGGTTTTGCGACTGCGCGTTACGGCGGAAATCGCGGATTTGCGAAACAGAAATCTCAGCATATTGAACACCGTTCTCCTCTGTTCCGCATTCCCCGAGTGTACGACCGTCAAAACCGATAATTGCGGAGTGACCAAAGTAGGAATATACGCCGTCAAAACCGCTCGCATTAGCTACAGCCACATACGTATTGTTCGCCCATGCCATAGCTTTGGCCATCATAATTTGTTGTTCTTTGGCTGGATACATGTAGCCCTGACATCTAACAATAAGCTCCGCGCCTTTCATCGCGCAATCGCGCCAGATTTCAGGATAGTTCCCGTCATCGCAAACGATGAGGCTCACCTTAATGCCCTTCGGTCCTTCGGCTACATACGTACAGTCGCCTGGATACCATCCCTCAATGGGGCACCAGGGAATGATTTTACGGTATTTCTGAACAATTTCCCCTTCATTGTTCATCAGAATCAGGGTGTTATAAGGGGCTTTGTTCGGGTGCTCCTCGTGTCTTTCTCCAGTTAAAGAGAATACTCCCCATGTATTGGCTTTTCGGCAAGCCTCCGCGAAAATGGCCGTTTCCTCACCCGGAATCGCGGAAGCTGTTTCGTACATTTCTTGTTCGTCGTACATAATGCCGTGCGTGCTATACTCAGGAAAAACAATGAGATCCATACCCGGTAATCCCTGCTTAATCCCTACAATCATATCCGCAATTTTCCGGCAATTATCCAGCACCTCCGCTCTGGTATGCAGACGTGGCATTTTGTAATTAACCACCGCTACGCCTACTGTGTCATGACTGCTAGAAATGTCTCCATGTCTCATTCTAAAAACTCCTTTCTTCTTTGTTTGTGTAATAAATAGGACAACGTAATGTTGTCCTATTTATTACATACTTTTTTGTTAATAAAAAACCTCATCACGTTTCCCAGCGAGAAATTCGTTGGCACGGATATCGACGTCACGCTTGTCTACCATTCCTGTTTCCACCACGAGTCGCTCCAAGGCTGCCAGCCAGTGCTCATAGTAGTTCCAGGCAGGGTTATCCTTATGATCAGTGTTCTCCGTCTCCCATACAGCGATCTGCTGGATCAAGCGACTTCGGAAATCTTCCCATGAGGTAAAATGCTTTTCCTCATACAAAGCAAGAGCCATACCAAAAGAGCGACTTTCCCATGGTTCTTGGAATTCTAATTCTCCGTTTTTTCTGGGCGGTGCGACTGCCTCGGGCATATACGCAATCATGGAATCAACAGAATTACTCTCACAATTTTTCATAGGGTTCCTCCTATCTCACAGTAGCCGTAGGCGGCTGTACTGTGGCGACACCAATCATGGAATCTCGCGTAACGATTTCTGCAAGTTCCTCCTCCGTCATTCCTTCCGTACCTGCAGGTCTTTGCGGTAATACCATAAACCGTACTTCTGAACTGCTGTCCCATACCCGGATTTCTACTGTATCGGGCAAGTCTACACCAAATTCCCGCAGTACCTCTCTTGGCTCTTTGACAACCCGAGACCGGTAGGCCGGTTCTTTGTACCACGCAGGCGGTAAACCAAGCAAGGGCCAGGGATAGCATGAACATAGGGTGCAGACCACCACATTGTGTACAGTATCCGTATTTTCCACTACCTTGATATGTTCTCCCTGCAGACCAAAATATCCGAGTTCCTGTAATACAGCCTCTGAATCCTCTAGCAATCTTTGTTTGAAAGCGGGATCTGTCCAAGCCTTAGCGACGACCTTGGCTCCGTGCATCGGTCCAAGTTCATGTTCGTAATGTTGGACAACCCTGTCGATCGCGTCAGAGGAAAGGAGTCCCTTCTCGATAAGTAGTGATTCGAGAGCTTTTGCCCGTGCCGACCAAAACGATTCCGGATGTGGATGGTGATGCCCTTTGTGATCAGTAGTCATAATAAACTCCTCCTTTACAAACTATTAGTGTGAAGCAGGTTCCAAATAACTTTCCCAAAGATCGACATAGACTGCATCCTTCTGCTTTACTCCCCATAATTCTTCGGCCTCAAAACGTACGCGATAAAGATATTGCGGGTTTTCTCCTCTTCCATGAGCGCTATCATCAGGGAAAACATGGGCCCCATACACCGTATCGATGACACCATACTTATCACGGACATAACGAGGGAATCTTGTATGACCGGATGGGTGAAAGTTTCTTGTCTTTATTCTCTCTCCCACCTCAAACCGGGGAGGAGATGATATGTCGCGGACCGGAGACACGCCAACTCTCATGACTTGTTCTACAAGGTTCACTAATTTCGGATCCTCACGGCGTGGTACTTTTGTATCCGGTTCCATAAGGAAAGTTTGTGTTCGAGCTTCGAGTTCTTCGGCGTCCAATACTCCCTTTTCTACTAAATTTGTTGCGATGGTTGCAATCCAATGACCATAATATCCTGAAGTCAGATAGTCCGCTGGATGCATTCGTTCAATGCCATGCCTGAATTCATCAAGGTTCAATAATCCTTGTCCTGCCGTTCCAACCAGAAGCCCGAAAGCAATCCTTTCCCAATCCTTATAGAAGTAAGGCTCGTTTTCCACACGAACAATTTCCCCTAATCCATCCATACCTCCAACATCGTGAATACCGTTCATTTGTATTTCATCTCCCTTCAGTTATATGTAGACATAAGAGCAGGTACTCTCTTGTTGCTTAGTGATTAAAGCAAAATCGATGTTACATAGATGTATTTTCAGTTTTACTTAAGTCAGGTTTCTTGCTTTTCATCAGATTTGTTTGTTCAATTGCATAAGCCACGTTTAAAATAACATCTTCTTTAAATGCCGGACCAATAATTTGTAGTCCAACTGGCATTCCATTACTAAATCCACATGGAATACTAATCGCAGGTAATCCAGTAATATTTTCAGGGCCCGTAAACCGGATAACATGATCTAAAAAGTTAACTTCTTTCCCATTAAGTGTCAGTGTATCCTGTCCAATAGACGGAGGAGTAAACGGAAGTGTAGGTGTAATCAAGACATCGACACTTTGGAATGCCTTTCTGAAATCAAGATCTAATTGGTGTCGGATTTGTTGAGCTTGTAGATAGTCTACAGCTGAAAAAAGCTCCCCGAATTCAAGTAAAACTCGCACATCATCTCCAAAATCTTGCGATCGCTCAATTAAATTTTGATGATGAATAGCGCTGGCCTCTGATGTGATGGTTATCATTTCTGCTAGTTCTGCATATTCGAGTGCAGGAATGTCTACAGTTACCACTCTAGCGCCCATTTCTTCTAATAATCGAATTCCTTGACGAACATTTTTTTCAACATCTAAATCTACATCACGGAAGAAATAGCTTTCATTAATACCAATAACAAGTTTGCTCACATCGCCATTTAATGCGGATGTATAGGAGGTAGTAGGGATATTTATGCAAGTCGGATCTTTATCGTCGTATCCTGCAATAATCTCTAACATAATAGCTGCATCTCTTACGGTTTTTGTCATCGGACCAATGTGATCCAATGACCACGCCAATGGGAAGCAACCATATTTACTAACCCGTCCATGTGTAGGTTTAAGTCCTATAATTCCACATGCGGAAGCAGGAATTCGGATTGATCCTCCTGTATCAGTACCAAGGGAAGCGATTGTCATATCAGCTGCTACAGCAGCACCAGAACCACCGCTTGATCCGCCTGGGATTTTTTCTAAATTCCACGGATTACGGCATGGACCAAAATGCGGATTATTCGTTGTTGCTCCCCAGGCGTATTCATGCATATTTAACTTCCCTGTGAAGACAACTCCTGCTTCCTTTAATTTTTCAACAACTGTTGCATCATACGACGGAACGAAGTCTTTGTGAATTTTCGATCCCATTGTTGCAACTTCATTTTTAAAATAAAAAATATCTTTAAGCGCCATCGGAATGCCGTGAAGTGGACCACGGTATTTACCATCCATAATTTCTTTCTCAGCATTTTTAGCAGCTACCATAGCTGCATCTGCATCTATCTTGATGTACGCATTAATTTGTTTGTTATAGGTTTCCGTTTGATGAATAACAGCTTCTGTGATTTCTACAGGAGAAACTTCCCTGTCACGAAGGAGTGGTGCCAGTTCTTCTATTGATTTAGCTGCTAGTTCACGCTTCATTCAACGTACCTCCTTTAAGTGAATGGCATAATGCGATATCAAAATCTCTTAACTTTGCCTTCGTTGCATGTTGTTTCATAACAAGAATTGATTCCCATTGTGCTACAAGAATAGGATAATCTTGTGCAGGTACCTGAATACCTTTCTTCTCTAAAACGGTACGAATCATTTGTTCCAAAATTGCTCACTCCCTTGGAATTAATAATTGTAGATTGTCTAATTTGATAATCTGAACGTATCCGTTATGGTTCCCCGACATTGCTGGCCAAAATTTGTGCATGAATACCTGCCCGTTTATTTCACCTCCTTTCACTATGCTCATCGATAATTACAATTTAAGAAGGAGCGCCCCATCGCCATCAAGATAAAATAACATTCTGAATATTTAGTAAAGCAAGAGTTGTGCCAACCAAAAAACCAGCCAAAAATTTTACTGGAAGAAAGATCATACCAGCTAAATAAGCATTCTTAGTAAAAATTATTTAAATATTGTGTATAATAACAAATATCATAATTTACAATTGTATTAGAATGGTGTAAACAAATTGTAACATCAAGTGCAGCATCGTTTTACAGTTTTTTAACACTTTTTAATTTTCATAAAATATGGGAAGGGGATAGAATATGTACAAGAACAACCTTAAGGATATTAAGATAGGCATTTTATTCTCCCTGACCGGAACAACGGGAATAACAGAACGAGGACAATATCAGGCGTGTCTTTTGGCCATTAAACAAATTAATGATACAGGAGGGATAAACGGGAAACGTCTGGTACCAATTGTGGAAGATATTGCATCTGATCCTTATTTAGCCGCTAAAAAATCAGAAAAGCTAATTCTATCCGATCAAGTAGTAACGTTAGTTGGCCTCTACACTTCAGCCTGTCGAAAGATGGTTATACCCGTACTGGAGAAATACGATTCATTATTACTTTATCCAACTCAATATGAAGGAGAAGAGCAACACCGAAATATCGTTTATTGTGGCTCCACGCCTAACCAGCAGCTTTCTCACTTTATTCCCTGGATAATTGAAAACCTGGGAAAATCCTTTTACCTAATTGGATCAGACTATGTTTATCCACGTGAAATAAACAGATACATTCGTTATTTACTAGAGTCACATAATGGAATGATTGCAGGTGAAAATTATTCGAGTTTAGGTAATCAAAGATATCACAAGTACTTAAAAGAAATCCAACAGCTCAATCCCGATGTGATTTTCTCCACACTTGTTGGAGATAGTGCAGTCGCATTTTACCAACAATTTCATCAGTATGGATTGAAACAACCGATAGCAAGTTCAATAACTGCCGAAACAGAAATTACAGCTATACAAACTCCCTATGCTAGAGGGCATTATTCTTGCTTCCCCTACTTTAACACCATAAAGTCAAAAGCAAATCAAGAATTTATAACACAATATCGTCGAACATACGGAACGGATAATATTAGTTCTGCAATGGAAAACGCCTATAATAGCATAATTTTGCTAGCAGAAGCACTCAAAAAATCTAAAAAAATGGATACGGATTCATTGCGTTATCATCTGCCGGGCTTAACTTTTGAAGCACCTCAGGGGAAAATTAAGGTGGACCCTAAGAATCAGCATTTATGGTTACATTCGAGAATTGGACAAGTAAATCAGCATGGGCAGTTTGATATTATTTGGGAGTCAGAACATCCTATCCCCCCTATCCCTTTTTTAAAGAAAAACACTGTAGTAACCGATAGAAAAAACATTCTGACGGAAGAAGACTTACAAAAGAAGCTTGTTTATTTTGAACCGCTCATTTATGAATTAAAAAAAGCAACTCAATTTCTTCCTTGTTCATTTTTATTATTTGACTACGATGGGTTTTTACTTGATAAATTTTGCAATGATACTGTCATCTCACCAATGCTAGTGAATCAAATAAATAAAGGAGAAAATATAAAAAACCTGCCGAAAATGGATAATACAGGTGTCATTTTATCTTTTAAATCGCAGACCATTTCATTTGTTTCAGGGAAAGAACATAATGAAGATGAATTAGATGATTGGATTTCGATAGGGGTACCAATTAAGGGAGAGGGAATTCCGTTTCATGGCGTATTAGGGGTTTTTAGTAATCATGTTCATCTTTCGCATACCGATCTATTAATCGGGTACCTTTCTCAAATCGTAAAATATTGCGTTGATTTTTCTGAGAACCAAAAAAAATTAGAAGCCAGTAACCGTTTCATGCAAGATGTATCTCAATATATCGCGGATAGCCTATTTATTATACAAGATCAAAATATTATTTTTAAAAATGAGCGTGCCCATATATTATATAATCATCATCGTGATTTCATAGATACCATTATAGCTGATGCATTACGTATTAACGAAGAAGAAACCACCTCACTGCTGAAAAGAGGGTACTCAGGGGAACTATATGAAATAAGAATTATACATTCCAAACCTTACACATATCTGTATATAAAACAACTAAGCCATAAAAGTTCCACTATCAGTATCAGGAACAAAAATAAATTATTAACTTCAGATCTCGTTGGAGCTAATGAAAAATTTCTTAAAGTCGTTTCTCTTGCTAAATCTGCATCCAAAACAAGCGCGAACGTTTTAATATTAGGTGAAAGCGGAACGGGCAAAGAATTGTTCGCTAGAGCCATTCATAACGAAAGTGAGCGTCATAATAAACCATTTGTTGCTGTAAATTGTGCAGCTATTTCTCGTGATTTAATCAATGCGGAATTATTCGGATACGAAGAGGGTGCTTTTACAGGGGCAAAAAAAGGGGGCAATCCGGGTAAGTTTGAGGTAGCAAACGGAGGTACATTATTCTTAGACGAAATTGGAGATATGCCTATCGAATTGCAAGCGACTCTTTTGCGTGTTCTTCAAGAAAAAGAGGTCATTCGCGTTGGGGGGCACAAAGCCATCCCCATAGACGTTCGAATCATTGCAGCGACGAATAAGGATCTAAACCAAGAAATTGCATATAAAGGTTCATTTCGCAGTGATTTATTTTACAGACTCAATGTTTTCACTATAGAATTGATGCCTTTACGAGAGCGAACTGATGATATTCCCCTATTAGTTTCCCACTTTTTAAAAGACCTATCTTATAATAGTCAATCGGCAACTAAAAACTTAACTGTAGAAGCGTTAGAAGTTCTTATGAATCACAATTGGAAAGGAAATATTCGTGAATTAAATAATGTAATAGAAAGAGCGTTTTATATTGCAGATAATTCTCCTACAATTACAGTTGAACACTTACCTCAATACGTGTTACAAAAAATAACAGGAAGTACTGAAGTTGAACATGAGCTAAGTATTTCAAATGCATTACCGGATAATGTTAAACAAATTAAACAAAATAATAAAATCTTAAATCGAAATTATCTATTACAAGAACTAATAAAGAGAAAGGGCAATATTAGTAAGACCGCTAAAGAATTAGGTATTTCTCGCCCCACACTCTATCGCAAACTAAAAGAATATAACATTAACATCTGAAATACTTCCCTATAACTTAAGGCCTTCTTTGTCAAAAGTCGGTGATACTTACCTTACCTGTACGCATAAGCAGAAGAACAGTAACAGAAACAGAAAATTTAGAATTAAAAATCTATAAATTTCTTGAAAGTTTGTGCTAGACCGTCTTATATAATCTCACTATAATAAAATAGTGCAAATGATTGAGTAAGGCGGGGAATTAAGATGGATCGATGGAAATCAGCATTTACACTTTATATGACCATGTCACTTGTTATATCAGTCTATATTCTTATCTGTCTGGGAATCTCCCAGATTTAATCCCTGTAACAATAAATGCGGTGGCTTCCGTATATGGAAGCCACCTTTTTTATGCGCCCTGTTCGGGCTTAAGCCTTTATAGAATGCGATGTTTACGGTAAACATCATACCTGCTTCCGACACGTCCTCGACCCGAAGCGGCTCTGCAGCCGCTTCCCCATCCGAAAACCGGCACAGCATTTTCCTACTTCCCGTTCACTGATTAAATACCGGCCGCCTGTCTGAAGCAAAGAAAAGCCAAATGATTTGACCGTAAATCCGGCGCCTTTCTGCTTCTCATACCTCTTTTTAACGAATTCAATCACAGGACGCGGAATTTTCTTGTGAGAAATAAAACGGTAAAAGAGGCGATATCCTTCCTTCAAATGCTCCCAACGTCTGTCATTGCCTTCCCTTACGTATTCCGACACGTCGATTAACTTTATCTCTCCGTCCTGCAGAATAATATTTTTTAAATGGATATCCCGTGGATTCAATCCCCGCTCACGTGCATAGTCAATTGCCTCATCCACCTGTTTAACCACACTTCTTGGGATATATGTGCCGCTTATCAGGCAGTCGTATAAATTCATGCCCTGCTCATAGCTTAGTACGATAAAATTCTGTCCTTTACCGTAAAAATGGGGGAAATACGGATTTTCTCCCAACATGCGATACGCCCTTTCCTCGTCTTTCAACTTCTCTTCCCTGCCGACCGCGTATACTTTAAATGCATAGCGGGGATGATTCGCATGCACGAAAACAGCCGCATCCGTTCCCCGTCCCACACACGATAACTCTTCCGGCACGCTTGCAACACGAACCAGCTCATTTCCGCCATCCGTCGTGACCTTCAGCCGTTCGATAAGCGGAACTGCCTGCTCCCACGCCATAGCTCACAACCTCCCTTTCCATATATTTTAACATTATTAACAAAAAAAGACCTTCACACACTTCCAGAAAATCCAGAAGTATGCGAAGGTCTTGCTTACCCAAAGTGATACATACATACGGGCTCAGCATACCGAGCGGAACACGTGCCGCTGTATTGACGATATACCGACCGGACCTGCGTCCGGTAGCTACTCCCCTTATTTCGTTATTATTATATTATACTATTCCCCATAAAATGAAAAGATAATTGCCTCTATAGAAACATTTGGCTTAAGGCCGATTTTCCTCTCCGTCCCGGGACGTAGCGAAAATCAAACGGACGCCCGTTATGAGGAAGACGTCTGCCAGGTTAATATAAAGACAAGAAAATTACATGCAAAGAAAAACAAAAGGAGGCATATATGCGCAAAAAAGGTTCCTATTTTTTCGGAATGGGAATGATGGGCGTAGGTACCATTATGCTGTTCGGTGTCCTTAATCTCGGATTCCTCATTCCGATTTTTATTGCGGGATTCTTTATCTACATTGGATGGAACATCATTAAAAAGACGCGGGATGAGCATCCTATGTATCCCCCCACAAATCCTCTGCACGATATGATGCCGCATCATCCGTACGACAACAAGAGAATGCAGTATGCGGATGAGCTTGACATGTGGGAAAAAGAAATGAACCAAGGAGGGACAAGCAGATGAGCCTGTTCAAACGTGTACGAGACATTACGGTAGCAACCATGCATCAGATGTTAGATCATGTGGAAGATCCAGTAGCGATGCTGAACCAGTATATGCGGGACATGGAGAATGAAATCTCGCAGGCGGAACTCGCTATTGCACGCCAGATTGCTGTCGAGAAGAAATGGAAGATGATGCTCGAAGAGACGGAAGCCAGGATCGAGAGACGTGAACGTCAAGCGCGCCTTGCCGTGGAGGCGGGAGACGAAGCGATTGCCCGCCGCGCGTTAGAGGATAAGCTTATCTGTGAGAATAAAGCGCAGGAATACGGCGAACAATATGAAATATCACGCAAGCAGACGAATTTACTGCGTGAACAACTGCAAGAACTGAAAGATAAATTCTATGAAATGCGAAACAAGAAAGCCTCTTTGCTGGCCCGTGCCAATGCAGCGCGCGCAAGCAAGCAGATGCATCAAGCCCTGTATTCTGTTGACACGGAAAGCGCGGCCCGCGGATTCTCCCGCATAGAAGAGCGTGTTATGATGATGGAAACGGAGGCGGAAACCTACCGTCATATGCGTACGGCTTACCTCTCGCTAGAAAATTATGCACGCAATGAAGAACAGAACACAAAAGTAGAAGAGGCCCTGCAGAAGCTAAAAGCGGCCAAGCAATAGTCCGGCCAACCACAAATATATCTTCAATTCCCCCCATATTTAAAATAGAAAGACTGCCACAAAGTCACGCTCCGCGGCAGTCTTTCCTACTTATTATCGTCCGTTTACTGCATCTTTCAATGCTTTACCAGGAGAGAATGCAGGCACTTTTGTTGCTGCAATTTCAATCTCCTCTCCTGTTTGTGGGTTGCGGCCTTTACGGGCTGCACGCTCACGGCTCTCAAAATTACCGAAACCGATAAGCTGTACTTTCTCCCCGGCTTTAAGCGCTTCCGTGATAGAATTCAGAATCGCGTCAACTACCTGGGAAGCTTGCTTCTTCGTCATCTCTGTAGTTGATGCTACTTTCTCAATCAGCTCTGTCTTGTTCATATGTATCCTCCTTTAAACAATAGAATCTCTTAGTTATATACCCATTCTTCCAAAACAATAGGCATTTTAAACATTGTTTAGAAGATAAGAGCAAATTTTTTGCTATTTTCTTTCTGTCCGGACGAGCCGCGTCTGTGAACCAGCCTACCATATGAATATAATAGTCATTCCGCTCTGTCAAGACCATAAAGTCCGGACTCATAAATTTGTCCTATTTATTCCTCCGGTTCCGGAATCATAATCGTAGCGATATTACGCTGTTTTCGCCCTTCACCTGGCTTTTTGTCCAACACCTTTTTATATACAAAGGAATGGCAGAATAAACCCTTTTTTCATACACTGGCAGAGATGAAAGAACCCTGAGGAAGAGAGGAAGACAGACATGGCTAAATCGAATAAAAAAGCGACAAGCAAAAACAGGCACCAGGTGTCATCGGAGGAACGTAACCGTTTCAACATGAAGGTAGTTACTGTAGATAAATGTATCATATGCAAGCAACAATGCGACCGCGGGCTGGCCTATATCGAGAAGATGTCAAAACCCGGCACGATCGGCTATGGCGTACCGTGTATTTTAACCAAAGGAAAAGCCTACAAATGAAGGAAACCGCGGTTTAGAACAGGCAGCGCTTCTTCAGAACCGGGTTTCCCGCTTTTTACACATTTATTTTTTCAAAAGTTAAACAAGAGAGCAGCGATGCAAGGGTAGGAGATGCAGCCATCCGGTTAACCGTATAACCGGCTTCCTGGATGGCTTTCGCCGTTTTTTCGCCCATACAGATCAGGGAAGCAGCGGAGAGGACGGTACGCGGGTCAAAGCCGGCCTGCTCCAGAGAACGGACAAGCGTACCCACGGAGGCCGCACTTGGAAAAATAACCGTATCGACTCCTTCTTCCCGCAAAAGCCGCACCATATTCATATTATACTCCCGGCACTCTTCTTTCTTATATACTGCCATTACATCGCATGGCCCCCATTTGGTCTCATATTTCTCCCTATCATTTAGGATGGAAACTTCCCCGATAATCAGCCATTTGCCTTCAGCGGAGAAGGGTTCTGTTTGTTCGGACACGAACCCCATTTCCTGCAGTTTCCGCTTTGTCCTGCGAGATAACGTATAAAATGCCGGGGTGATCTCCCGAATGTCTTTCCCGCTTTGGCGATATGCCTCGAAGAAGAATGCTGCACTTTCAGGCGATGTAAAGAGGATACGTTCATATTCTCCGCTTCGTACCATCATTTCCTCTGTCGTTTTATTCTCTACTCCCCGCACTGAGAAATACGGATATTCAATGACATCGGCTCCCTGTTCAGCCAGTGCATTAGCCAGATTTCCTTGCTCTCCGCCTGTGCGGGCCACCAGGATACGGCGACCAAACAACGGTTTTTTCTCAAACCACTGGATTTGGTCACGCAGGCTAACAATATCGCCCACCAACGTAATGGCCGGATTCTTAAGACCCGCTTCCCGGACCCGCTGTACAATGGTTTCCAACGTGCCCTGTACGGTCTGCTGTCGGCCCATGGTACCCCAGCTGATTAGTGCAACCGGTGTCTTCGGATGGCGTCCGTGCGAAATAAGACTATCGCAGATATAGGGCAAATTTTTGACGCCCATATAGAACGCGAGTGTATCGACACCCCCGAGCGATGCCCAATCCACTATCGGTCTCCCGTTCTCTGTCTTCGTATGTCCGGTCACTACGGCAAAGCTGGTTCCGTATTCGCGGTGAGTGACCGGAATGCCTGCATACACAGATGCGGCTATTCCTGCCGTAATGCCGGGTACAATTTCATATTCGATCCCCTGTCCGGCAAGCTCCGCCGCTTCTTCTCCCACACGGCCGAATACGGATGGGTCTCCGCCTTTAAGGCGTACAACCGTCTTTCCTTCCTTCGCTTTCTGCACAAGAAGTTCATTGATGGCTTCCTGGCGAAGCGTATGGTGCTTCGGAAGCTTGCCGCAGAAAACAAATTCGGCTTCCGGCTTTGCAAACCGCAGCAAACGCGGATTGGCCAGCCGATCATATACGATTACGTCAGCCATCCGTAAGCATTCAAGTCCTCGTACCGTGATGAGCTTCTCGGCGCCCGGTCCGGCGCCGACCAGATAAACTTTACCCTGGCTCATCTACTCCCTCCTTTATCTGCAGCTGTTTCCATCTTTCGTTTCTCCCGGTAAGCAAGACAAGCCTCAACCCAGCGCTCTACCAGAGAAGGCACAGAAGCAAAGTGAAGATGGGTATAGCCCGCCACCATATTCTTAAGCAAGACGCCTTCTTTTTTGCTGCCAAACCGGCTCTGTGCTTCATAAGCGGGGGGTAACTCTGCCGATGGTTCAAATGTAGAGTAATGGAACTCGTGACCGCGTGCCGTCTCGCCTTCCGGCAGCAGGAAATTGCCTTCCATCCCTTCCACCTCCCGGTATCCAAGCGCGGCCCGTTTTGTCTGCATGTACGTACGGCCGGAAATAACGCCGACCATCGGATGGCTTTCTCCGTCCGTTGTCACAATCTCTTCAGTCAGATACATAAAGCCACCGCATTCAGCGAACGTCGGCATACCGTCCTCAATCGCCCGACGCACCGATACGCGGCTTCTCTCTTCACGGGCAAGCTCGGCGGCGAATTCTTCAGGAAAACCACCACCAATGTATAACCCGTCCGCTTCTTCAGGTACAGCTTCACCGGCCAGCGGGCTGAAGAATATGCACTCAGCCCCCGCTTCCTCCAGCATTTCAAGGTTTTCCGGATAATAGAAGTTAAATGCAGCATCCCTCGCTATGGCAATGCGGACGGTCGAGCCAGAACGTTTCTCCAGCGGAAACAGAAGAACCTCATTTTCTTCCGCCGAAATCAGCGGTGCTTCCGCCAACTCAAGCAGACGATCCAAGGCAATATGCTGCTCTACCATCTCTCCCAATCGGTCAAACAACGGTTCCAATTCTCCCCGTTCCACGGCTGGCAGAAGACCGAGGTGACGCTCCGGAATACGGACATCAGGCGTGCGGACGAGCGTGCCCAATAACGGTACCCCGCACTCTTTCTCCACTGCCTGTCCAACCAGCTTGCCGTGCCCCGCACTTCCGGCATGGTTGGCGATGACGCCTACGATGGACACGTTTGGATTGAGCATCTGGAATCCCTTTACGACCGCCGCCGCACTGCGGGCCATACTATGCACATTCACTACCAGTACGACCGGCGTTTTTGTCAGCAGACTGATCTCAGCCGTACTTCCTGTGTCTTCTGTCGGGCTTTTTCCATCATAAAGGCCCATGACGCCTTCAATGATAGAAATATCGGCATCCCGGCTGGCACGGACAAGGATACTGCTTACGATATCCTCTTTCAGCATCCAGCTATCCAGATTGCGTGAGGGACGTCCGGTAATCGCCGTGTGGTACGCCGGGTCGATATAATCAGGTCCGCATTTGAACCCCTGTACCGTCAGTCCTCTCCGCTTCAATGCAGCCATTAGACCGAGCGTGACGGTGGTTTTCCCGGCTCCACTTCCCGTTCCGGCTATGATAATGCGCTTGTTACCCACAGCTCTCCCCTCCTTCTGCATATTATGCAAGTACACCGACCGAAATGGTCACGTTCCCTGACTTTCGTTTCGTCAGCACAAGTTTCTCCTGTCCGCTGTACCGCTTGCAGGCCGGCTCGCTGACGCCGTATGCGCCGGTAAATTTATATACCGTATCGGATGGTTCTTCAATATTCATTTCATTTAATTCTTCCGGTGTGTAGTAGACGAATTCCCAGCCATGTTTACTGCACACGGCAAGCAGGCCTTCCTCGTCTTTCTTTAAGTCAATGGTACCAACTGCTTTTACACTTTGCATGGAAAATCCGAGATGATCCAGCGTTTCCCTAATCACGTTCTCGATCTCTTCTGCCGATGTTCCCCGATTGCATCCAATGCCAAGAATAATTACTTTTGGCCGGTAGAGAACACCGTTGTCCAAAATCGGTATTTCTTCCGGACGCAGTTGCCGGTGCGTAATGACAAGTGCCGCATCCGGTCCTGCAGCCAACGCTTCTTCGATAGAATCATAGATTTTCAGCGAGGGCGGCATAGGGGTATCGTGCATCCACCAGTCTTTTTCGCCCGATTCTTGAACAATCGCAACGTGCTCTTCATTGACCACGGAGGCACTGACCGGGGTCAGCTTCTTCTCGGATATCGGGTCCCATGTCCAGCCGAATCGGCGGCCGAACAGGTCAACCGGAATTGTTTTCTGCACGTCCGATGCGGTCGTAATGACCGGCTGCGCACCCAGCAGGGCGGCCACTTCCCTCGTTAATTCGTTGGCGCCGCCCAGATGCCCGGACAGTACGCTAATGGCGTGGCGTCCTTTATCATCGATCACGACAACCCCCGGATCCGTTTTCTTATCTTTCAGCACCGGCGCAATCATACGGACGACCGCACCGAGTGAAATAAACAGAATCAAGCCTTCATAAACGGGAAACAACGCCGGAAACAATAACCGCACCGAACCGGTAAACAGTTGAATGCCCTGTTGTTCTTCATCGCCGCGCGCAAATTTGCTCATATAGTAGAGGTCCGCATCCGGAAACTGTTTCGCAAGTGAGCGCGCCATCTCAACGCCGTGCCGTGTAATGGCAACAATGGCATAGCGGCCCGTCTGCCGAATTTCCGGTACAGTGCCCTCCGTTAATTCGATCGCATTCACTCCAGTTTGGTTCACGATGGAACACCTCTCCGGAAACGGTGCGTAAATTCCTTATCATACAGCTTGGAACGGAATTCATCTTTATCCGTAATACCCGGATCCAACGCCCACCCGGCAAGAATCATCGCTTGTGAACGAATACCATGCGACCGCATATCGTCCGCCAGGTTTTCCAGAGTGGAGCGGACAATGATTTGGTCCGGCCAGCTGGCCCGGTATACGACAGCCACCGGCGTATCCGGTGTCCATTCGGCTGCCAGGAATTCATCAACAACTTTTTTGATCAGCGTAGCACTTAAGAATAGCGCAACGGTACAGTGATGCGAAGCCAAATCGCGCAGTTTTTCCCGCTCTGGCACCGGTGTCCGGCCTTCGGCGCGTGTCAGAATCAATGTCTGCGTCAAATCGGGTACAGTCAATTCTGCACCTACCGCTGCTGCCGCTGCAAAAACGGAGCTGACACCGGGCACGATTTCGTATTCGATGCCGTTCTTTTTCAAAAGAACCATCTGTTCCAGAATAGCTCCGTACACCGCCGGGTCCCCTGTATGCACACGGACTACCTGTTTGCCCTGTTTTACACGGTCAACCATGATATCGACCATTTCTTCTAAGTTCATGCCTGCCGTTTTCAACACTTCGGCTCCCGGCTTTGCTCTCGCAATTAGTTCTTCATTAACCAGCGAGTCTGTCCATAATACTACATCCGCTTGCTGAAGAAGCTTAAGCCCTTTTACCGTAATTAAGTCCGGATCCCCCGGGCCTGCCCCGATAATGTAAACTTTCATTTTCTCACCACCATTAGCGTTAAGTATTCGAGCTCCAGTCCTTTCAAATCCGCAACATTTGGCCAGACGACTTCTTCACTAGATGTCACTTTTGTAACAACGGACGCTTTTGACAGAAGATCCAGCTCCCCTAAAACGTCCACCATCATATCGATGACCTTGGCGACTTTAAGAAACACGACGCAATCGTGATTTATGATTGCCTGCTTCATTTGTTCGCGGTTGTCCGTCGCCGGAATGACCGCCACATGCTCATCCCCGTCCGCCAGCGGCAAACCGAGGCGTGAGGCAACGCCGTTTACGGAGGAAATGCCAGGGATTGACACGACTTTAATCTCCGGGTGCTTCTCCTGCATGAGCCTCATCATATGGATGAACGTGCTGTACATCATCGGATCGCCTTCCGTGATAAATGCGACGTCCCGTCCCTGCGCCAGTCGTTCATATACCTCCGCTACGGTCTGATTCCATTCCCGCTCCAGAATTGCTTTATCTTTCGTCATCGGAAATACCAGGCCCAACATCTCTTTGTCCCGCTGATCGATATACTGCTCGGCAATTGCGTATGCATAGCTTTTGCTACCTTTGCGCTTGCGTGGATACGCGATAACCGGCGATTCTTTCATAATCCGGTAGGCTTTCACGGTCACAAGTTCCGGGTCCCCCGGCCCCACGCCTACGCCGTATAGAGTACCTGCTGTCATCTAGCTCTCCTCCTTATGCTTTGCTGTGATAATATAAATCGGGTTCAATCCTTCGAATCGGTTCATATGTAAAATTGGCTTGCTGCGCGAAATCTGAGCCAGCGTCACCGATGTATCGAATCCTTCCGCCGCGAAGGCCTGCATCGCTTCGTATAGCGTCTCGATCGTTGCCGCGTTCAGCACGATGCGTCCGCCAGGTTTCAATCGTGTGCAGCATACGTGCAGCAGGTCTTTCATCTCGCCGCCGCTGCCGCCGATAAACACGGCATCCGGGTCGGCAAACTCTTCAAGTCCGGAAGGGGCACGTCCGTGCACTACAGTAAAATCGGTGCGGAACTTTTTCATGTTCTGGCGGCAGTTCTCCAGGTCGCCCTCGTTTTTCTCGATGGCGAATACTTCCCCTTCCCGGCAGATGCGCGCCGCTTCGATTGCCATCGAGCCTGTACATGTACCGATGTCCCATACCGTACTGTCCGGCTTTAATTCCAGAGCAGCCAGACTCAGCACCCTTACTTCCCGCTTTGTAATAAGCCCTTTATCCGGTTTGCGCTGAGAAAATTCCTCGTCTGCGATGCCAAGCGGCCAGTAGGGTCCCTCTGTGCTGCGCTTCAGCACAATCAAATTAAGCGGTGAATACTCTGCTCCGGCCATTTCTTCCAGTGACATCCAGCGTGTTCGTTCGTCGGTTCCGCCCAGGTTCTCCGCCACAAACGCTCTATACTCCGTCATGCCGAAGGAAAGAAGGTAGCGGGCAATCACCGCCGGATTGTTCTCTTCGTCCGTCAGCAGGCATACTTTCTCCCGGCCGTCAATCTTCTGTGCCAGCCCTCTCATACTGCGTCCGTGAACGCTCAAGAATACAGCGTCCTGCCAGCTCTCTCTCATTTTTGCGAATGCCTGCTGGATGGAACTAAGTCCGGGATAGATTTCCACGGGCAGCTTTTTGGCAAGATAGGAGCCAATTCCATAAAATAGCGGATCGCCGGACGCCAATACGACCGTCTTCTTATTTGCTTCAGCAATGGCAGCTACCAATGCCGCGAGACCTCCCTTTACCGTCAGCGTCTCGCCCCTGTATTCGGGAAAGAAACCAAGATGCCGTTCACCCCCGACAAGCAGTTCGCTCTCTTCGATCCATTGCCGATAGAGCGGCAACAGGCTCTCCGCCCCGTTGTCTCCGATGCCGATTACTTTGACAGCACTCTGCAATCCACTCTCTCCCTTCCCAGAATCTCATTTTTCATCGTAATAATCGTTGTTTCTATCTCTGCGTCGCCGCCCATTTCCTTCAATCCTGAATAGCATACATGTCGGCAGAGCACTTCAAAGAAAGCGTCACAGCCATTCTCCCGCATAAGGTCGCCGACCTGGGAAGCAGTATTCGCCTCCCGAATTTGCGCTATTAGTTCCCCTGGAACACCCGCTTCTTCAGCAACACCGGCAAGAAATCCAAAGTCGACCGGCGCGCTCTTCGAATGCACCATCATTATGCCCTGAGCGACTTTGGAGAACTTACCCATCATGCCAACAAGCGCCACGCGTTTGACGCCGTATTTTTTGCACATTTTCAAGGTAAAACCGACGAAATCGCCCATCTCAATAAACGCTTCCTCCGGATAGCCGTCATACAGTTTCATAGCGAATTTTTCGCTGCGGCCTCCGGTCGTGGCAATGAGATGTTCGCATCCCCCTTCTACCGCCACGCTGATCGCCTGGGCAATGCTCGCTTTAAACGCCGCCGTAGAAAAAGGAACGACTGTGCCGCGCGTTCCTAGAATGGAAATCCCGCCTATGATACCCAAGCGGGCGTTGAGTGTCTTCTTGGCGATTTCTTCACCTTCCGGGACAGAAATGACGATGCGAATCCCCCGCTTTATGTTATAGGCGTCCAACACTTCTCGGGCCGTTTCCGTAATCATACGGCGCGGAACCGGATTGATAGCCGCTTCGCCAACCGGCACAGGAAGGCCGGGCTTGGTCACCCGGCCGACGCCCGTCCCTCCGTCTAATACAATTCCCGGCTCGCTTGTCCAGGTTACCGTCGAGACGATGAGCGCTTTGTGGGTGGCGTCCGGATCATCCCCTGCGTCCTTAATTACGCTCGCCTCTGCACTGTATTCATCAAAGGTCACATTTTGCATATGAAAAGCGACCCTGTCCCCGATAGGAAGCAGGATTTCCGCCTCCGTCACCGCTTCCTGCCGAATCAGCGAAAGCAAGGCGGCTTTCGTTGCCGCCGTCGCGTTTGAACCCGTGGTATACCCGTGGCGCATTGGTTTTCCTTCGTCCGCCATACCGACCTACCCCCGTTTCTCGGCCATAATCGACAGCGCATTCACTGCAGCCACGACGACCGTGCTTCCTCCTTTGCGTCCCACATTTGTAATGAATGGAATATCGAGCTTTGCGAGCTCTTCTTTCGACTCGGCAGCCGAAACGAATCCGACAGGCATACCGATGATAAGCCCCGGACGGGCGATGCCTTCCTTCACAAGCCGAATCAGCTCGAGCAGGGCGGTTGGTGCATTGCCGATAGCAAAGATGCCACCGTCCGCTTCCCTCACGGCTTTGCGTGTCGCCACAATGGCGCGTGTCGTATTCAACCGCTTTGCTTCTTCCATTACGTCCGGGTCTGATATGTAGACATGGACGCTCCCACCAAACTTTTCAATGCGCGGTTTGCTAATGCCAACCTGCACCATCTGCACATCCGCAACCAGTTTACGTCCTTCGCGAATCGCGCGAATACCGGCTTCGATTGCATCCGGATGAAACAGCATGCTGCGTCCAAGTTCAAAGTCGGCGGATGCGTGTATCACCCGCTGCACAACCGGATATTGCTCCTCCGTAAACGGATGCTCACCCAGCTCTTCCGTGATAATCTCAAAGCTCTTTCCCTCGATTTCCTGCGGCTGCACGGTCAACGGTTTAAACTCAGTGTGGAATTCCATCAGTTTTAGCCTCCTCCAATTTTTCTCTCAATGCATCTAGTACTTGATAAAACTCGGAAAATACGGTGCCATACTCGATTTTCGGACGGGCAATCATGATGGTCGGAATGCCGAGTTCCAGCGCCGCTTCCAACTTCTCGTCTACGGAGCCGACTTTTCCGCTCTCCTTCGTAATCATCAGCGTTACGCCATACTGCCTGTATAAGGCAACATTCAACTCTTTTGAGAACGGTCCCTGAATGGCGATAATATTTTTCTGTTCAATGCCTAACTGCTCACATTTCTCCATGTTGTCTTTGCGCGGCAGCATACGCGCCACCAGCCTTACTTCAGGCAAACCGACCAGCTTCTCAGCGAAAATTTGCAGTGTCTTGCTTCCGGTGGTCAGCATAACTACGCCTTTATGCCGGGCGGCCAGCTCAGCCGCTTCCGCATAGTCGCCCACCATTGTAATCAGCGGATGCGGCTTCTCTTCCACCGAAGCCCGCTCGTAGCGTATGTACGGCACGTCCGCCCTTTTGGCGCCTTCCAGCGCATTGCGGGACGCTTCTTCCGCAAACGGATGGCTTGCGTCGATAACCGCTTTGAAGCCTTCGCGTTGAATAAGCTCGCATATTTCTTCTGCATTCATCCGTCCGACACGCACGGGAAGCCCTGCCTCTTTCATGCTTTTCGCCGCACTATCCGTAACCACAGTTGTCAGCAGCGAATACCCCGCCTGTTTTACCAATAGCGCCAGCTCTCTCGCATCACTCGTTCCTGCAAGAATGAGAATCATATTAGACCATTTCCTTTTCTGTATGATGTTCATAGTTATGATGGTGATCGTGGTCATGCCGGTGCTCATGATGATGCCCGTGGTTATGCTCATGCGAATGGCCGTGATGATGGTGGTCATGGTCATGATGCAGATCCATATGCTCTACGGCAAACAACCGATACTGGCATGTATCGCAATTCATCTTCACTTCATCCTGCAGCGCTTCTGCTATCCGATCCAGGAAGATAGTGCGCAGGCCCGGATGGAAACCGATGTATTCCGTCATCCAAAACTCCTGATCAGGATACGCGCTACGGAACTGATCCAGCTTGTCTTCCATCCGCTTCATCAGGATACCGGTAAACAAGAGATACGGAATTAATACAACCTTTTTTGCTCCCAGGGTAAGGCAGCGTACAATCCCTTCTTCTACAGAAGGCTGCGTGACACCGATGAAACAAGTTTCCACCCATTTTACATGCAGGCGTTCCCACAGCATGCGGGAAAGCTTGTATACGTCACTGTTGGCATCCGGGTCACTGCTGCCCCGACCCACCAGCAGAACGGCCGTGTCTTCCGCTTCTTCTTCCACGTTTATTCCTGTCTCCGTCAGGCGGGAGCCAAGGATAGAGAATATTTCGTCATGAATGCCGATGGGACGTCCATAAATAAATTGAACGTTCGGATATTTCGCCCTGGCCTCGTCAATGGCCGCCGGAATGTGAATCTTCGAATGCCCTGCAGCAAACAGCATCATCGGGATAACGGCAACCTGCGTCGCTCCCCTTTCCACACAGGTGGTAAGCCCCTGCATCATATCCGGGTCCGCAAATTCGAGAAAGCACGTTTCGATAATGGGTGCCTTGATTTCGTCTTTCAGGCCATCCACGAACTGTAGGACTTCTTCGTTCCCCTGCGGGTCCCGGCTTCCGTGTCCTACAAACAATACCGCTTGCATATGATAGACGCCTCCTTTGCGTATATATCAAACTGGTTTTCGATTCGAAAAAATTTCTATAATCCTATCAATCTCCGCAAACGGAATCTACTAGAACTTGAATAGGCGCTTCCCGGTGTTCGAAGCCTTCAATCTCTTTGATACGCTTGAAGAATTTGTGGAAGCGTTCGTTCGGATGGCCTTCTTCTTTATATTTGTGCACGATACGCGCAAGCAGATCGACGATTTCTTCCGGTTCGATGCCTTCCGCTACCGGTTGGCCTACATGCGCATTGCGGCCGACCGTTTTGGCGCCAAGGAACAGGTCGAACTTTCCTTTTCTGAACACAAGCCCAATGTCTTCTGTTACTGCACCGTAGCATGCCATGCCACAGCCGTTGATGCCGATTTTCGTTTCCTTCGGCACATTCAGGCCGCCCAGCAATTCCTGAATACGTTCTGCGTATGGAATCGCATCTGTCTTTTCTCCGTCACAAAAGTCGCATGCCTTAATTGTCACTACATCACCTATCGGCTGCACCAGCATGCCGACTTCCGCAAGCTTTTGCGTAATTCGTTCCGGCTCAGTCGTCGGAACGCTGACGCGAATCTGATGATGCGGCGTATATTCCATTGTGCCTTCTTCACCGACAATCTCGGCAAGTACAAGCATTTGCTGCGCACTCAGCTTCTTATTAGCCACACCCGGCGAGACAGCAAATTCAAAAATCGACTTTTGAACAAAACCGGCGTCTGCCAGAGGAGAAGATTCAGAAGCCGTACCGTGCAGCCGTCCCAGTGCTTCCTCTGCTAAACTACGAGAAGACAATGACGCAGGTACAGTTGAGATTGAGGACGACGGCAGAGCTGTCTCCTTCTGTTTCTCCGGCATCACACTGTGCAGCGCCCATGGTTCATTCTCTTCCCGTAAACGCTGGTGCGGAGCAAGCGCTTGTTTCTCCGTATTTAATGTATATTTGCGTTGATAGCCTCGCGGTGTAATCATTTTCCCGTCATACAGCCGGGTCGAATTATTTCCGATAATGACCGTCGTCAACATGCCGATTTCATGCTCCAGCATATGGGCCAAATCGGTAATCACTACGGACTGGCGATCACGGTAGGCGCTTTTCACGAGTCCGACCGGCGTATCCGGCGAACGGTATTTCAATAAAATGCGCTGCGTTTCTTCAATCTGGCGCGTTCGCCGTCCGCTCTTCGGGTTATATAAGGCAATGACAAAATCGGCCTGTCCGGCCGCTTCTACGCGTTTTGCGATTAGCTCCCACGGGGTTAAATGGTCGCTTAAACTGATGGTGCAGGCATCGTGCATAACCGGAGCACCCAGCAGGGATGCACATGAGTTAATCGCCGAAATGCCGGGGATAACTTCTACACCGATCCCTTCTTTTTCTGTCCATCCCTGCTCTATCAACACTTCATATACGAGTCCGGCCATTCCGTACACACCGGCATCACCGCTGGAGATAACGCCGACAATCTTGCCTTTTTCCGCCTGGCGCACCGCTTCTTGTGCCCGTCCGACTTCCTCCGTCATGCCGGCCTGGATTACGGTCTGATCTTCCCGCAGAAGATCACGGATCAAATCAACATAAGTGGTATAGCCGAGAATGACTTCACACTCCTCAATCGCTTCGCGGGCCCGCTGGGTAATATGGTCGAAGCTTCCCGGACCAAATCCGATAATTAATACTTTTCCGCCTTTTTTATCCATGAGATTCACCCCATTTTTCGTTTATTTTCCGTAGCATACCGTTCCAGCTGATATCTTAGCTCGGCTGCGGTGCGAGGCCGTTTCAGTGTACCGTTGAAAAACGACAAGTCGAGCGCTTCCCACACATCAAACAACAGCGGTACACTGAGCTGCATTTCTTCTAGTACCTCCCGCCTCTTAAACACTTCCTCCGGCGTCCCTTCCAGTACCAGCCGCCCTTTATGCATAACGAACACCCAGTCCGCCCATTCATAAGCCAAATCGATGTCATGCGTCGCCATCAGCATCGTGGTGCCTTCGTCGCGGTGAATGGTCTCTAGTTCCTCAAGCAAAAGCTTCGTGTGCAAACGATCAAGATAAGCGGTTGGCTCATCCAATAGCAGCAATTCCGGTCGCAACACCATCACGCCTGCCAGCGCTACACGTTTTTTCTGTCCTAAACTTAAATGATGTACCGGTCTTTCCCGCAAATCGTCCAACCCAAAGCGCACTAACGCTTCATCCACTTTGCGCGCAACTTCCGCATCCGACATCCCGGCATTGCATAGTCCGTAAGAAATGTCTTCCGCTACCGTATTGGCGATTAACTGCTGTTCCGGATCCTGAAAAACCAGGCCTACCTTCCGCCGCAGTTCAGCCAGATATGAACGTCGGTATAAGTACGGCTCCCCATTCCATTTCAAATCACCATGCTCCGGCTGATAAATGCCGTTTATATGCAGAAATAAGGTCGACTTTCCGCAGCCGTTATGACCAAGTAATGCGCAGCGTTTTCTTCTCGGAATTCGCAGAGTAATGTGATCGAGTGCCGGTTCTATCCCCCCCGGATATGTATACGACACATCTTCCATCTCAAAAAGCCAAGCCAACCGTTTCACCTCCTTGTCCACAATTCGAGCACGAAGAGCAGTATCAAACCGACCGCGGCTTCTACTGCATATCGTCTCGATACGGAAAACGATGTTCTGGAAGCAACGCGCAGCTCTCCTTCAAAACCTCGCGCCGTAAGTCCAACCGACAGCTGTTGATAGCGCTGCAGCGTGCGGGTAAACAATCGGGTAACCAGCCGGCCCGCCGCCTGCATTTTATTCATAAAGCCTCGTCCACCGCCCCGTGCCTGCTGGGCAATCCACAGCTGCCCGGCCGTCTCTAAAAATACAAAAACAAACCGGTACATCACCAGCAGCAAATCCGTTATTAGAGCCGGAATTCCCACGCGCCGCAGAACCACCAGTAGCTCGGTGAACGGCACGGTCAACAAAATAAAGTACAGACAGGACACGGATGCGAGCGAACGAAACAGCAATACACCCGCCGCCTTCATCCCTTCTTCGCTTGCATACACATGCCAGGGACCCGCGGAAAATTGAAACAGTACCGGCTCCAAAACCGGTTGGAGTGAAATCTCCAATACCAGCGGAGGCAGGCCAAGGGCCAAAAATACCGCAAGCGCCATCAGTAAATTTACATACACCCGGGCTGCAATTCCCGCGTAGCCGACAATCCACACGCTCATCCAGGCAAATACAGCCACATGCACCTTCGTGTGCGCCACCAAAACGAAAAACAGCGTACTTAATCCGAAAGACAGCTTCTGTGCGGGAGAAACATGGCGCAGGCGATTCGTATATGCAAGCGTATCAAGCTGAATCTTCATTCGAATGGTCCTGCTTCACAGCACGGCCTTTGTAGTAGCCGATTCCATATCCGATGATACCGGCTCCCAGCGCAGCTTGCAGCGCAAACAGCAGACTTTCCGTCTCGCTGCCCGGCGGCTCGATAAATGGCTCACTCCACGGCTTATATTCAGGCGCCACCTCAGCTATTGCTTCCTCTGCTGCGCCGTCTGCGCCTCCAAAATCCGAATTCTGCACGAAGATAAGCGGGAACACAATCAGTGCAGCTACCGAAAGTACAATCAAAACATTCATCCAACTCTTTGATTTGTTCATCGCTACGCTCCCTGTTTCATAGATTGCAACTGTGCAAGCTCACGTCCGTTATAGGCGACCAGAAAGTTCCATACCAGTACTGTTAATAGCCCTTCGCTAATCGCCAGCGGCACCTGCGTTACGGCAAAGATGCCGGCGAATTTCATAAAAGAAGCTGCCACACCGCCGCTCGCTGCCGGAAAAGCAAGTGCCAGTTGCAGAGAGGTGACAAGATATGTAGCCATATCCGCAAGCGCCGCTGCCACAAAAATTGCCAATCTCTGTTTTCCCGTCGAGCGAGTGATTGCTCGATACACAATGTACGCTACGAATGGCCCAACTACCGCCATCGAGAACGCATTGGCGCCAAGCGTAGTCAGGCCGCCATGCGCCAGCAACAATGCCTGGAACAGAAGCACAAGCGTGCCCAGCACCGACATTACCAGCGGACCAAACAGTACCGCTCCGAGTCCGGTTCCGGTCGGATGCGAACTGCTTCCTGTCACCGAAGGAATTTTCAATGCGGACAGGACAAATGCAAAAGCCCCCGCAAGACCAAGCAGCAGCTTTGTTTCCGGTTTCTCCTTTGTTATTCTGGTCAATGACCGAAGTCCCAGCAGGAAAAAGGGCAGAAATACCACCCACCAGAACAGTGCCCACTTCACGGGCAAAAATCCCTCCATAATATGCATGGCATAGGCCGTCTGCGGCTCGTTCCATAAGAAATACAATATAAATCCCAGGACCATACTAATACCTGAAAGTATGCGTTTTCCTTTCATCCTCGTTTTCTCTCCTTTCCCTTATTTTTGTGTAGGCAAAATAAAAAGCACCCTTTCCCACGGAAAAGATGCTCAGGTAAACAAAAGCGCACAAATTGGTTAACAAAACTACGCCTGTATATATCCCTTTGAACACCTCCCCATCCTCGTGGTCCGACAGTGTTGCTCTTCACGGCAGGTCTCCTGGCTTCGAGTCAACAAACATACGCCCCCTTCCCGTTTTACAGGCAAAACAGTGGGTAATCCATCGGCGATGTTCTCCTCTTCACAGTGGCGGGACCGCGTCGGTTTTGCACCGAACTTCCCTTTTAAGCTCTTTATTCCGACGTGTTAGCAAGTGTCGGAATTTTAAGCACCGCAAAGCTTGCAATATGCAGTTGAAATTTGAGCCAATCATAACATGAAATGAAAAATAATGCTATACCTCACCACCGTCAATACAAGAAAAGAAGGATACTTGTTACTCTAGGGCTTTAAAACAACCTTGATGCAATCATCTTCATGGTCGTTAAAGATTCTGTACGCATGACTTGCGTCGTCAAGCGGTACTTTGTGCGTAATAATCTCCGTTGGATCAAACTCTTTATCCATAATTTTTTTTAATAGTTTAGGCATAAAAGGAATGACCGGTGCCTGTCCCATTTTAAGTGTGATATTTCTTACCCAAAAGGCACCCAATGGAAACATATTGTAGTTGCCACCGTACACACCGGTGATTTGAACCGTTCCGGCTTTCCTAACAGCTTTTGTGGAAATCTGTATAGGTCCAAGAGTTCCGCCCTGCAGCTTTAATTTTTGTTCGATAAACTCCAAAGTCGATCTCTTTCCGTCCATACCAACACAATCAATGACAACGTCCGCACCGCCATGCGTAATCTCTTTTAAATGTTCACCCATATCATCGTATTGAGTAAAATCGAATATCTCAACATTGTTCATTTTTTTTGCATGGTTTAACCGATAATCCAAGTAATCGACAGCAATCACTCGCTTTGCGCCTTTCATCCAGGCAAACTTTTGAGCCATCAACCCAACAGGTCCACAGCCAAGCACAATAACAGTATCCCCTGATTTTACCCCGGAATTTTCCACGCTCCAATAGGCAGTAGGCAGAACATCGCTTAAAAAGACGAGATATTCATCTTCCAGCTCAACTGATGCCGGGATTACAAATGGGGTGAAGTTTCCAAAAGGCACTTTTAAATATTCTGCCTGACCACCCGGATGGTTTCCGTACTTCTCTCCAAAACCGAAGTACCCTCCTGAATCATAATGAGGATTGGCATTATCGCATTGGCTGGTCATATCATTCTGGCAATAAACACAACGTCCGCATGCAACATTAAAAGGGATAATGACACGGTCCCCCTTTTTTACCTTTGTCACTTCAGGACCCACTTCTTCTACAATCCCCATTGGTTCATGACCGATAATGTATCCTTCTGGTACCGGGGAATTCCCCTGATATAAATGCAAATCAGATCCGCATATGGCAGTAGTGGTTATCCGTACAACAATATCATCTTTTTTTTCTAATTTTGCATCCTCTACCTGTTTTACCTCTACAGTATTCGGTCCCTGGTAAGTTACAGCCTTCATTGTTTACACTCCAATCAACGTTTATATATTCATCTTCCGTCAGACGATTTTTTAATCTTCGCCCTTACTCTAATTTTTGTCACTATAAGGCACACTATTCAGGGCATTTTTTTCTTTATTTTACGGAGTGAGCGCTTTTATTTATGACCTTTTATATGACAGCTATCAGTTATGTTGTGACTTACGCTTTCTTATAATAGGCTACAAATACCAATTTAAGTCAGGAGCCAAAACAGTATGCAGGAAATGTATGTAAAAGTTTCAGAATGCTCCCGTGTTATACGAGGCTATGTAGTAGCCAAAAAAGAACAACAGTATCTTCTTCTCATTCCATGCGGCCTTTTAGAAGTAAAAGGAAGTCTATGCCATATCTATGAACAAGATCAGACTCACCTCTGCCCCGCCTGTCCGGAATCACACCGTCAAAGAGACTAATAAGAAAAACGCGCAGGCGTTGCCGCTCGTCCTTTTTCCCTCCTTCCATCAGTAAAACAGTATTATAATGAATAATACAAACCATTTATCAAGGAGAGCGGAGCAGTCTTATGATTACAATCTTAATTGCAGACGACCAAACCCTCATGCGAGAAGGTCTAAAAACTATTCTTGATCTTGAAAACGACATGCGGGTAATTGGTACGGCGGAAAACGGACAGCAAGCCTACGAAATGGTACGTGAACACAAACCCGACATTGTATTAATGGATATCAAAATGCCGGTTATGGACGGCATTGAAAGCACCAAAAAAATCAAAAAGGATTTTCCACACACACTCATCCTCATTCTTACAACGTTTGCAGAAGACGAGTATATTGTAGAGGGGATGGCAAATGGTGCAAGCGGATTTCTATTGAAAGACATGCCTGGAGATAAATTAATCGCTTCTATCCGTGACGCCGTAAAAGGCCAGATGATGATGCCGGCCGTTATCGCAGCCAAACTTGCTGCCCGCCTCTCACATGTCTCTTTCCAGACGAGAAGTTCCATCCACGTCGAACGTCTTAAACAGCAGGGCATCGGACTATCCGAACGGGAGAGAGAAGTTGCCGTGTTGATGCTTCAGGGCATGAGCAACCGCCAGATCGCAAAGACGCTATTTATCAGTGAAGGAACGGTCAAAAATTACATCAGCATGATTTATGCTAAGATAGGAACCAACGAACGTTCTAAGGCCATTCTTTATTTAAAAGAATTAGGTGTGGAGCACCCGAAGTAACTTCCCTATCTACCACAAACAAAGGGGATATCACTGGATGAGAGAACGATTATTTTCCTTGTTTGCACTTACTATTTTATTTTTTAGTTTTGTACTTTCCGGCTGCGCGGTTCATTCTTCTTCTTTTCCTGCTGTAAAAAATGGCGTTCTTGATGCTTCACGCTGGAATTTTACAACGCAGGGCCCTATCAAGCTAAATGGAGAATGGAAATTTTACTGGAAACAGTTTACTATGGATATCCCAAACGCATCGCCTTCCCAAAACCAGGACCATACTATCATAGTCCCTTCCATATGGAACAGTAAAAAAATCAATGGCATACCCCTGCCCGGGCAGGGGTATGCTACTTATACAATCACCGTTCAATTCAATCCGGCAGAGAAAAACTCTACCAAGGCTCTCTATATTCCTACGATATCTTCTGCTTACAGGCTCTACATCAACGGTAAGCTAGCAGCTTCCGCCGGAACGATCGGAAAAACCGCACAGGAAATGAAACCGCAAAGCTTATCTCAGGTGGTATATTTTCAACCGAAAGAAGAGCGGGTTACATTAACCTTTCATATCGCCAACTTTGTGCATAAAAAAGGTGGGATATGGAAAGCTATTCTACTTGGGAACGACAAGCAGATTACCGACCTGAAACAAAAAAAGCTGATTTTTGACGCAGCGCTCTCTTCCTGCTTGCTGATTGCGGGGCTGTATCATTTCGTTCTCTATCTGCTGCGCCGTACGAACAAGTCGCCGCTGTATTTTGGCCTATTTTGTTTGTTTATTGGTATCCGCTCCGTCATTACCGGTCGCGATATACTTCTGACTACTCTATTTCCCAATTTCGACTGGGAGATATCATTAAAGGCTGAATATCTCGGTTTTTATCTTGCGCTTCCTATTTTTGTTATGTTTCTTCATTCTATGTATCCGGAAGACTTTCCTCATCCATTTATTCGTCTCACACAAATTTTAGGAGGAGCTTTTAGCTTACTTACTCTGACGACAACATCTGTATTCCACTCGACAGCGATTACATGGTTCTACCCTGTTATGCTTGCTTGCATTTCCTATATACTATTTCTTCTTTTTCTTGTTGCCCTGCGAAAGAGGGAGTTTGCTCTGTTAAATGTATCTGTTGCGGTGATTTTTTTTCTTACAGCCATCAACGATATTCTGTACTACAACCAAATAGTCAAAATCGGAAATCTAACCCCATTCGGGCTCTTTCTCTTTGTATTTGTTCAATCGTTCACCATATTGGTAAAGTCCGCACGCGCATTTGCCAATGTAGAACGAATGTCCATTCAATTGAAGAATTTGAATAATACACTTGAAGAAAAAGTAAGGGAACGAACACAAAAGCTTGAGCACTCCCTTCAAGAAATGGCAGCAGCCCGCTCCGAAATGTCCGCGCTTGCAGAACGAAATCGCATCGCCGGTGAAATTCACGACATTGTGGGCCATACCTTAACGCCCATTATCGTGCAAATCGAAGCCGGAAAACGCCTTATCGGAAAAAATCTTCCTCTGGCTATAGAAAAATTGGAACTGGCACAGGAACTTGTCCGCAACGGATTGAATGAGATTCGACGTACAGTCCGTATGATTAAGGAAGATACCCTTATTTTTGATTTACTAGCGGAGCTTAAAGAGCTTATTCATGTGACCGAGAAGCACGCGGGAATCGAGATTGAGTATACTATCTTTCCTCTGCCTGATTTGAATCTCTCCCAGAAAAAATTTCTTTACCATGCTCTGCAGGAAGGATTAACAAATGGCATCCGGCACGGCAAAAGTACGCATTTCACCTTTATTCTCAAAGAGGAAAACGAAACGATCGTATTCTTATTAAAAGACAACGGCCAGGGTTGTGAAAATATAACGTATGGTTTCGGTTTAAAGACAATGGAAAGCCGTGCTGCAGAAATAAATGGAACGCTATCCGTTATATCACAGCCCAACCAAGGCTGCCAGCTTACGATTTCTTTTCCATTATAGTTTAATCCACCCAATTCCAACGAAGAATTGGGTTGTTTTTTTGTATGACAATAGACATGACCGCTATCACTTATCATATGACTTGCATTATGAATATAATCGTTGGAGATTCAAGGAAAAGGAGAAAGGGAAAATTATGAGACTCGTTTCAACGTCCCGATGTGAACCGGGCATGGTGCTGGCGAAACCTGTATTGAATCAGAAAGGCGCCGTCATTCTGGGCACCCATTCAGAATTAACAGGGCAGACGATTAAACGTTTCAAGCAAATGGGAATTGATATGGTATATGTACGGGACAAGGCGACAGAGGATATTTATATCGATCAAGTTATCTCCGACGAAACACGATGTGAAGCTTTAAGCACCATCTATTCTACTTTTAATGAAATTCAAACAAGCTCTTCTATAAAATCCCAAACAAAAAAATCGGCTTCTCTTTACAGCACATTCAGTGCTTTATGCCAGCGGATTATCGATGAGATGAAGAGTCGCAAATCGGCTATTAATCTACTCGGCAACATTCACATCCATGATCATTATGTATACTCTCATTCCCTCAATACAACGCTGTATGCAATAGGAATCGGAATAAAAAAAGGGTATAGCGATAAAGAGTTAACGGAAATCGGACTCGGAGCGCTCTTGCATGATATCGGACAAATGAAAGTTCCGACGAGCATTATCCAGAAAGAAGGACAGCTCACCAGCAAAGAATTCGAAACAGTCAAAAAACATACGGAATACGGATTCGATCTGCTGCGGCAGGAATATGGCTTTCCCTTGCTTGCGGCCCACTGTGCATATCAGCATCATGAACGCCTAGACGGAAGCGGCTATCCACGCGGCCTGAAGAAAGATGAGATTCACAAGTATGCACGCCTGTTGGCGGTTGCAGACGTATTCGAAGCGCTGACCAGTCATCGGGTCCACCGGCGCGCTATGCTGCCGCATCTTGCTATCGAAATCCTCTACAGTCAATCCGGTACCCATTTTGATCAGGATTATGTTGAGTCTTTCCGCAACACTGTAGCCATTTATCCGATAGGCGTCAGCGTCAAATTGAATACCGGGGAAACTGCCATCGTTGCCGGGTACAAAGCCAATATGCTTACCCGTCCTATCGTCCGTATTATTAAAGACCCCGCAAATAACCCTCTACCGCATTATCATGAGGTTGACTTATCCAAGAACCTCTCTCTTATGATTGAGGAGTGCGATATTATGCGATAAAAATCGGTCTTAGTTTCTGTAAATTGCTTGTTCATGTTGTCTTCCAGTGTATCAATGTGTCGGCCAAGTTTCTGTAGATTTTCGTTAATCGGCGAAATTTTTTCGTCCAAAACAGCTCATAGCACTTTTTCGATTTCATTCACTGGCACTGCCTCCCTATTCCTGATACTGTTTATTTTACACTAATGCGGTATTTCGTTCCATTTATGACTCATCTCCTTTCATTAGGTCATTCTAACGGTGATTATTCAATAGATTAGTTTGTATGCAACCAGTTTTACATACTCTTCAATAACAAATGATCGTACCATTTTGTTTTTCCACCAGTTTTGAATATAAAAAGAACTCTCGGTAGTAGGACTTAAAACCCATTCCAACTTCACTCTGGATTCTTTCTCAATTTGTTTAAGAGTCCAGAGTGAGCGCTTCGTATGATAAGGGGATGTAACAAGGATACCGGTTGAGAAACCTTCTTTTCGAAAAATGTCAATTGTGTGAAGAGCATTGTCATAGGTGCTTTCAGCACGATCATCCACAATAAATACTCCCGCAGGAACACCTTTTCTCATACCATATTCCTTCATGCTTTTAGCCCAGTTAAAAGAATCGGGGGACTTGCTTATCCCTCCGCTTAAGACGATCTTCGGGGCATACCCTTGTTGATAAAGGGTGATTGCATGGTTAAGACGTTCAAGTTTTTCACCGCCTCCAAAAACAACAATAGCATCTGCTTTTTTTATCTGATTTTTTACTACCAGATTCCCCCCTATATAGGTCAGAATTTTCTCAGAATAAATAAAACACCCAACCACTACAATGATAAGTAAAAAGAAAAAGCTCGTAAGCAATCTCATCAACTTTTTACGCCGTGTTCTTTTCTTCAACCTATGTTTCTCAAGTCTGCTCTCTACGTTCAAATCACTACACTCGCTTCCTGCTGGCAATGTTCTTATCAGATGAATCCCCCGCTCCAAATAATTAATTTGAAATACTCATCCCAGTTTCATGTGGATAACAATGATATACCTCACTTCCTTTCCCATGGTTCTGATTCCGCAGAAGCTGGGACTGAGGAACCTCCCTTCTTTTTTTGGCAGGAGCTCCTATCACCAATTCCTCCCGTTTCACATCACGCGTAACTACACTTCCTGCTCCAACTGTCCCATCCTCTTCGATTAGAATTCCCGGCAGTACAGTCGCATTTGCACCAATACGCCCTCCGTCTGCTATCGTTATACCTTTCATTTTCAAAAAACGCTCTTCAGAGCGGGCCAGATAGTTATCATTTGTGGTTACTACACATGGAGCTATAAAAACATGATTCCCCAGCTGTGAAAATGCCGTAATGTAACAATTTGTCTCCAGCTTACAAAACGCTCCGATTTGGCAATCATTCTCGACCGCTACTCCTCTTCCGACAATCGTTCCCGTTCCTATCGTAACCCTTTCTCTTACAGTAGCCAAATCGGCGACAAAAACATCCCGCTCCAAAATCGCCCCTGCATAAATAATGGTTGAGGTACCGATTATACATCCATCACCAATAACCGTTGAAGACAGGGCAATCTCATTTTTTCGAGCAGAATTTTTTGCTCTTGTTGGCTGTTTCCCTATTACAGCATTATCCTGCACAACTACGTTGCTACCGATTTTTACACCGTCATAAATAATAACGTTATGCCCTAGCATTACATTATTACCAAATTCAACCTGATTACCAATGACGACATTCACGCCTTTTTCAACATTCATTATTTTAAACACTCCCGTTCTCGTTCTTTGCTCATCCAACTGTCTATTAACCGGTTACTTAATTCGTTCCACGAATGATGCTTTTCCACATATTCTCTCGCCTTTTCCCCCATTTTTGCACGTTCGTTATCCGAACGTGCAAGCCAGCGGATCGCCTCCGCCATCTCTTTGGAAGTGCTTACCTTAATCCCTATTCCCGCTTGATCAATCAGTGTCGTTTCCAGATGACATTGAATTACTACCGGGAGCGAAGCAGCAAGATAGTCATACAGTTTGTTTAGACTGAATCCCCATTTGTAAATATCTGCTTTAAGCATGGAAACTAAGGCAATATGAGTGCGTTCCAAGACAATTGGGACCCATTCTTTTGGAATAGCTGGACCAAAAATTACATTCGAAAGTCGTGCCTCATTCGCCTTCTTGATTAACCTATTTTTCTCCGTTCCATCACCAATAAAAAGGAACATTAGCTTATCTTTCCATTCATCATCCTGCTGCAACAAACTTGCCGCTTCGAGGATACTGTCCAGATTGTTCGCTACTCCGTGAGCACCGATATAAACAGCCACCAACCGATTTTGCAATCGGTTTAATAACTCTTCCAATTCCGACGGAACTTCCTGATGCGGGTAATTATAACGCGAAAGATCAACACCATTCGGAAGGTAAAGTACCTTTCCCCGGTCAATGCCGCGATTTGATACATAATCTACCGCTTTATCAAACAGAACGATAATTCGCTCCGCCTTTCTGTACAAAAACATTTCCAACTGACTTAACATCCAGACAATCGGATTCTTTCTGGAAAATTTACCTAAATGAACCAGAGTTTCCGGCCATAGATCTCTCTCTTCGAAATAGAATGCGCATTTTTTCTTTTTAGCTACAACATATCCCAATAAAGCTGCCAGTGGATGCATGAGAGAGCCAATCACAATATCCGGTTTTTCCTCCGTTCGCCTGCATTCCATAAATGCTCTGAATGTATAGCTTAAGATATTACATATGCGACGCCAATCATTTTTTTGATAGGGGATTGTTTTAATCCATACATACTGAACACCGTTATGGATTTCTTTCTGTACGTACTGAGAAGAAAAATATCTTATGCTCTCCTGTTTTGCTTGGTGGTTAAAAGAAGCTGCAAAAATGCGCACTTGATTCCCTTTTCTGCAAAGCTCCTTCCCCAAATCGTAATGACGAGTCCCTCCACTGGCTCCAGGTGCTATCGCATAATGATTAAAAATCCAAATTTTTTTCATGTTGAAGATGATCCCCCTCTTCCCCTCGCAATAATTTCAGAGTAAAGATTGCACATCTTCCCCACACTATTTTCCCAAGTAAAATGCTGACAAACAGTTTTTTTTGCCTTCATTCCCGTTTCAACTCTGGTTTTTTCATCCCTATACAAATGCATAATGCGTTCTGCCAATGCGTTGCTGTCCCTAGGGGGAACCAACCATCCTGTTTCGCCGTTAGAAACAATGTCTTCGATTCCCTCTCCCATGCATCCGATTACAGATTTTCCGCATGCCATGGCTTCCAGGTAAACAATTCCGAATGCTTCGTTCCAGCTTGGAAGAGTAAATAGATCGCACATCTTCATGTACCGCTTCACCTCTTCATTGGAAACTGCCCCTATGAAAGTAACGTGTTCTTCAATCCCTAATTCACGGGAAAGCTTTTCAAGCTCCGACTTTATTGGGCCGTCACCAATAATCAGGTAATGTATCGTTGGAATTTTCTTTACTACCATGGCAACTGCACGCAAGTTATATTCAATTCCTTTGTATGCGATTAAATTCGACACGCTCAGAAGCAGAAACCGATCTAAACATTCTGGTGGCCGCTCATTATTTTCCTCTTGTTGATCAACCAAAAAACGTCCGTTTACCCCATTCGGAATAATACAATAACGTGATGACAAATCAGGAAATAATTTTTCTCCTATGTTCTTTAATTTAGAGCTGACAAAAATGACTTGTGCTGCTGAGGCAAGTGTTTCGCGTACTACTCCCATGCATTTTGGATTTCGATAGATAGTTGTAGAAAAGTCTGCTCCATGTATGGTTACTACGAAAGGAACCCCAAGCATCTTCGAAAGGAGTTGTGCTGCTGAACCATCCGGAAGCACAACATGTGCATGAATCAAATCGTAAGGGAATCGCAACAGATTCCTACATTGGGTCTTAATGCTGCGAAACACACTTTTTCCACTTCTGTTCAAAAGAAAGCCTTTTGGGTAAGCTACGTATTTGGGATTATAGAAGGATATCTCTTCTCTCTTCATCAGCAGGGGAACCTGAGCATATCGCTTCCATTTTTGGCTTAAGTATGGCAACGGAAAAGGAGCAAACGGACTTGGGGAAATAACGGTAACTCTATGCCCGTTTTCTATCAGCGCCTTCACCTGATCATATACAAACAATCCGTAGTGAGAGTCACTAGTCTTGGGAAACATATGGGATATGACGAGAATGTTCATTAGCAAACTCCACCTTATCAATTCGAATCGTCAGGATTGCCAAAGCAACTATGCTCCATTGCATGGCAAAATGAATGGCACTGCTAGTAGAAGCAGCGGAAATAATATAAATTAGCAACGTAAATGCGTTGGCGCGTGCTACCGTGGAGCGAATCCCTTCGCTTCTCCAACTTATGATCACATTTTTTATAATTAGATAGGAATACATGGATACATAGAGAAGAAAGATAGGCAATCCAAAATTCACAAGTACCTCCAACCACCAATTATGTATGTTATGGACCGGAAAGCCATTCTGCGCATTGTATACCTCTACTTGCCCTGCACCAATACCTAGAAAAAAACTATTTTGCAAATAATCAAGGCCCGCATTCCACAATTCATCTCTCGTTCCAAAGCTAGAATCGCTTTCAACCGCTTGCGAAGGATCAAAAAACAATATCATTGAAGAAATTTTATTGTAAGCTCCCTCCGGCAGCACCATAGATAGCAGAATAAGAAGTCTATCTATATTAGCTATCAGCAACAATGGCAAACCAAACATAATTAAAATTTTCCCAAGCGTTGGTTTTCTGACCACTGAATAACAAGCTGAACATAGCAAAAAAATAATAAAGGCAAGTATATTAGCCCGTGAAGCGGTATAAAAAAGACAAAAAACACCACTTAATGAAACAACCATTACAAACAGTTTTCTTCCTATCTTCCTTTCATAGGAAAACGTATATAAAAATAACAACGGCAGATTCAATATTAGATAGGTAGCAAAATCATTTTGATTGTGAAAGACTGACGTAATACCCCAGTATCCATCTACTTCTAATTCATTTAGACTTGACCTTTTATAATGAACCCCGGTTATCATTTCATAGATACCCAGCACAATAATAATAAAGAATGTTCCGATGAACAGCTCTACTAGTAGGAATAATCCTTTGAGGGAGAGGAAAAAACGATTAATTGTCCAAATTAAAACGAACATAGATGTCAAAAGAAACAAATATTGTATACCTTCTCCTATATCCCTTCCCCACAATAATGAGCAAATCCCATACAGTAGCCATATTAAGAAAAAAGACGTGATCATAATGCTAAACAATGACGAAAACATGAGAACACGTTCTTTTTGTTGAAAAAATGCAAAAAGACTAACGACGATTAAACTAAAATAGGTTATGCGAAAGAACGTAGGCTCCAATAACGGAATCGGAATGGGTAATGAAAAGAATGGACCAAAAATAGAGAATATAACCGTAGCACAGGCCAGAAAAAATTGTAATCTCCTTATGTTGATAATCACTCCTGTTTACCTCTTCATCCTAGTCATGTTAAATAGCAAAAAGCCGTACCCCAATGTAAAGAAAAAACCTACACAAGACATGACTGTGATGGTCGTCCCCATATCATGGGAAATAGCGCTTGCCGCCATTACAAACACTATTATTGAGAAATTAAATAGGACACCATAGCGAAAGGCTGTTCTCTGCTGATCCAAAATACTGGGCAACTGCGAAACCGGGGAAACAATAAACTTAATAAACATATATGGAGCAAGTATTTGCGCATATATCCCTGCTTCCTTCCATTCCTCCCCGAATAAAAATCCAAAAAGAAAAGGGGAAACCAAAAAAATTCCTAAGAAGATGGGCAATCCAATAAAAAAGAGCCTACGCACTGAGTTCTTGACAAAATTCTGTAAGTCTTCATCATCTCTGTATACCTCAACCGCTTTTTGATAAAAGACTTGTGCAAACGCGGCACCAATGAGAGTAATCGGTGTTTGGACCACCCGCATTGTAAGCGAATACGCGCCTAATTCGGACGTGCCATGAAATGTTGAGATTAAAAACACGATACCATTTGCCTGCAAAACATCAGAAAATGCATGCGGCAAATTTAATTTAGGAAAGTTTCTGAAGCGGCTAGCATTTCTCATCATCCTACTTCTGGTAATCCATCTAAAACGAATGTGATCTTCTTTTAAGATCACCGTAAGATAAAGTAGCGTGCCAATCCCCTGACCAACGAGCGCACCTATAACTAACCCAAAGGGGAGAGCTGTGAAAAATCCGAATATAATAGAGAGTGCACCAGTAACAAGAGCTACCGTTACTTTAGCTAGCGCGAGACGCTGGAACTGTTTTTTTCGGTTCGACCAATACGTGAATGCTTGAAAGCTGCTGTAAAAGAAGATGTATATCCCAACAAGATACAAGCAATACCTTAGATTAGGATTTTGCAACAGTGATGCAATCTGTTCATCGAAGCTAAGCATCAAAATAGTTACTATAATACTGCAAAATAAAATCAATACTGTAGTTAGAGCAAGCACATTTAATGCATCTTTCTCTTTTTTTGGCAACATGATAGCCAATTCATACCGGCCCGTTGCTATCATGCCAAAAACAGCGACAAATGACATGAACGCCGCAAACAAACCAAAATCCTCCGGTGTATACATTCTTGTCAACACAGGAGAGATAGCAAGAGGGATGAGTTGAACAATGGCTGTCCCGGTCATCAATGTTAGCGCATTACAAAAAAATGACTTTTTTCTATCCATGTTTTTTTGCCTGTAAACATCTATAATTGATAATAATTATTAAGCTGAACATGATTTTTGATTGCATTTCTTGTATCAAAAAGGAGCTTCGCCGAACAACTGATAGTTTCATAGTCAAAAGCGGAATGATCTGTGGTAATGACCACGAGGTCTGCTTTGCTTAATATTTCAGGGGTTGGTTCTACTGAGTCGTACTGAATCCCCTTTATTTTGAATGACGGTATATAAGGATCGCTGCATACTACATACGCCCCTCGCCGCTCTAACATTTCAATGATTTTTAGGGTAGGCGACTCCCGATAGTCATCAATATCTTTTTTGTAGGCAACTCCCAGAAGGTGGATCATTGAACCTTTTATTGGCCGGGCTCTTTCATTCAGTATAGAGGAGATCCGCTCCACAACAAACTCAGGCATACTATTGTTAATTTCTCCAGCGATCTCAATCAATCGAGTATGATAATTAAATTTTCTCGCCTTCCATGTTAAATAAAATGGATCAATAGGAATACAATGTCCACCCAGACCAGGTCCAGGGTAAAAAGGCATAAACCCATATGGTTTCGACTTTGCCGCTTCAATCACTTCCCATACATTAATCCCCATTTTGTTACATAGGATTGCCATTTCGTTTGCTAATGCAATGTTAATATTTCGAAAGGTATTTTCATAAATTTTCTCCATCTCTGCAACCGCAGGACTAGAAACCTCGTGCACCTCACTCTCTAATACAGCACGATACATAGCTGAAGCTACCATGGTGCAGGATTTCGTAATACCCCCAACCACTTTGGGCGTATTTTTGGTGTTAAAGTGTTTGTTGCCAGGGTCTACCCGTTCAGGAGAATAGGCAAGAAAAAAGTCCTGACCGCAAACAAGTTTTGTTTCCTCCAAAATCGGCTTAACCAATTCTTCTGTAGTCCCGGGATACGTTGTACTTTCAAGTACGACGAGCATCCCTTTTTTTAGAAACCGTGCAATTTCCCTTGCTGATGACTCTACATAACTCGTATCCGGCTGACGGTATTCATCCAGAGGGGTCGGCACACAAATAGCAACCGCATCTACATTTTGAATAAACGAATAATCGGAGGTTGCCCGCAATTTTCCGCTATTTACAATTTCCCTCAAATCTTCGTCAACCACATCACCAATGTAGTTCACTCCCTGATTCACCATATCGACTTTTGCAGCCTGCACATCAAAACCGATTACATTAAAACCGGCTTTTGCTTTTTCCACAGCAAGAGGAAGACCAACATAGCCTAATCCAACAACGCCAATTGACGCATCTTTACACTTAAATTTTTCAATCAACCGTTCTGCAAAAATGGGCGGTGGAACAACGGTTTCGATATCACTCATCTGTTTCACCCTTTACTTTGAAAAAAATGTCTAATGACAGAAATAACATAATCTTGATCTTCTTCAGTCAGCTCTGGATACAGCGGAATTGCCATTGTTGTAATTGCTGCTTTTTCTGATTCAGGCAAACTCCCCGTCGTATAACACAGGTGATGGTATACCTTCTGAAGGTGAAGAGGAACAGGGTAATAAATACCTGTTGCAATTCCGTGCTCCCTCAAAAATGCCGTCAACTCATCACGATGCTCGGTTCCCACAACATATAAATGGTAGACAGAATAATAATCAGATTTTACGCCGGGCAGCTTTAATGGCAAATCCTTGAATGCTTCCGTATACACTTCCGCTTTCTTTCGTCTTTGCTTATTCCACTCATCAATATACGCAAGTTTCACAGTCAGCATCGCCGCTTGCAGTTCATCTAGTCTGCTATTGTAGCCGATTAATGAATGATGGTATTTGAGTACGCTGCCATGTACTCTTAATAGTCTAATTTTATTGGCGATGGTTTCGTCATCCGTTACCATCATGCCACCGTCACCGTAGCCACCCAGATTTTTCGTCGGAAAAAATGAAAAACATCCCGCTATGCCCATCGATCCGATTTTCTTGTCCTTGTATGCGGAACCAATGGCTTGACAGGCATCTTCGATTATGTAGAGTTCATATTGATCTGCTATTGCTCCTACTTCATCCATGTCCGCAGGCATTCCAAAAAGATGAACAGGTATAATTGCCTTTGTTTTCTTGGTTATCCGCTTCTCAATGAGAGAAGGATTTATATTGAACGTCTCTGGGTCAATATCAACAAACACCGGGGTTGCCCCTACCCGTGATATCGCTTCAGATGTAGAAAAAAATGTGAAAGGAGTGGTTATTACCTCATCACCAGGGCCAATTCCAAGCGAATCAAGCGTTAATACAAGTGCATCCGTACCGCTCGCTAAAGCAACAGCATATTTTGTCCCTACATATTCAGCGAATGCGCGCTCAAATAGCTGAACCTTCTGCCCCATCACATAGCTACCACTACTCATAACCTCTTCAATTGACTGATGCAGCATTTCTCTCAAATCAAAATATTGTTGTTTCAAATCCAGCAAGGGAATTTTTTTATCTATTTCATTCTTTACGCTCACCGCTATTCACCTTCATTAAGGATTCATTATGGCCCTGGAATCTCGTTCTGCTGCTTCATAGATGGACAAAACCAGTTGAACTACATTTTTTCCGTCTGCTCCTGATACAAGCGGCTGTCTGTCTTGCCTAATTGCCTCAATCATATCTGCAATAATTGCCTGATGTCCGGAAACTCCATACGGCTCCTCGTTAATACGTTTTACTAATTTACTTGATGCATCAGCGGTACATTCTTCAAAAGCCCAGTGTTTAATCCAGTTGGCTGTTGTCCCACCCACAATAGCTGTACCTTTTTCTCCAAAGATACTAATTGATTCCTCCAGACTGCGGGGATATACTGTCGTCGTTGCTTCAATCATGCCCAACGTCCCATCTTCAAATTGTAATAAAGCCAAAGCGACATCCTCTGTCTCAATATGCCGAATGCGTGTATCCATTAGCGCTTGCACTTTTTTAACAGGCCCTATCAACCAAAGTAACAGATCAAGGTTATGGATAGCCTGATTCATAAGAACTCCACCGTCAAGTGCTCTTGTTCCACGCCATGCTGCTTGATTGTAATAATTCTGATCACGATTCCAACGGACAGCAGCATGAACATAACTTAGTTTTCCAAACCATCCTGAATCCAGTGCTTTCTTCATTTCCTGTATGGCTGGACGAAACCGATTAGGGTGGACGACCGCCAGTTTTACATTATAGTGCTTGCATGCATTGATGATTTCATCCGCATCCGCTACCGTCATGGCAATCGGTTTTTCTACAATCACATGCTTTTTAGCCTGTGCTGCTCTCACTGCTGCTCCTTTATGTAGACCGCTAGGCGTACAGACATTAACTACGTCAATACAACTTTCCTTTGCCAGCAATTCCTCGAGTGAAGAATATCCCTTCACTCCGTAAATTGCCTGGAATTCCAAGAGACGGTCTGGATTCGTATCGCAAATTGCCGTTATTTCCGCATCCTTAATATTTCGGATACTTTCTATATGTTTTTTTGCAATATGTCCACATCCGATGATGGCAAAGTGGATATTACCCATGTAACCACCTCAATCATAATAATATCGGTCAATATTTGTTTTCGGGTCTACCAATATAACTCCTACTAACCTTGCTTCCACTTTTTCTAAAAGCTGCTTTGCTTTTAGAGCCGTGGCTTTACTCGTTATTCCGGCTACCACCACAAGTAATACGCCATCAACCTGTGCTGCCAATACTTGACCGTCTGTAACAGTACAAATAGGTGGAGTATCTATTAAAATGAATTCGTATTCTTTCTTTAAGTATTCTAATGTTGTAAGTAGGTGTTGAGAGCATAATAAGTCTGCCGGATTATGTGAAATCGGCCCCGATGCAAGCAAATCCAGACCACTTACAAAAGTCTTCTGTATCATCTGATCAATGTCTACCGGTATATGAAGAAGGTTGCTTAATCCAAAGGAATTATCCAATCGGAAAAATGTATGTGTATTTGGAGTACGCATATCCGCATCGATTAGTAATACCTTTTTTCCGGTTAATGCTAAGCTAATCGCCAAATTCGCACTGGTGGTCGGCTTACCTTTACCTGGACCGGAGTTTGTTATGATAAATGTTTTGCACTTTCTGTTTGTATTGCTAAGGATGATGTTAGTGCGTAATGTTCGGTAAGCCTCTGCTATAAAGGTGGCAGGTTCTATAATGGAATCCAACCTTTTAAAGCGAATCACTTCTTTTTTCCTTCTTTTTGCCGACTCCACACGGCTTACTGCAAATTCGTTCCCTGCAAGGACTACTTGATTGGCAAGATCTAGTGTAAAACTATCTTCATTATCGGATAATGCTGGTATTTTACCTAATACAGGCAACCCTAGAATTCTCTCAATTTCTTTTTCCCGGCGTAAAAATTTATTAAAACGGTCACAGAGAAACACGATTACCAGGCTTCCCAAAAAACCAACCATCATGGCAATGGCCGTGTTCATGAGTGGCTTAGGCTTGACAGGAATGGGGCTGGAGGGCACTTTTGCAACTGCCAGTATTTGTACATTGTCTACTTTCATAATGGAGGTAATCTCTGATTGAAAGACAACAGCAATAGTATTGGCGATTTCTACTGCTCTCTCTGGCCTCGTGTCAGAAACCTCTATAGAAATGACTTGTGAATTTTTCACCCGGCTTATGACCACTTGCTGATTTAAAGCAGCAGATGAGGGAAGCTTAATACGTTCCTTAACGATTTCCAAAATCCGTGGACTTTTTATAATAACACTGTAGGTTTCAACCAGCTTTAGGTCTCGATCAATGTCAGAGCTGATGTATCGACCGTTAAATGCGTTTTCCGAATTATTCACCAGTATTTGTGAAGAAGCTTTATATACTGGAACAGAATAGTATTTGCTGATGACGAACGCAACAATACCTGCAAAGACCGTCATGAAAAGAATCAACCAGAAGTGCCTGCGGATGCCAATAAGAAGTTCATTAATATCAATAGTTACTTGCTCCCCTATTCTCATCCTCCTCCCCTAAACATTTGTACGAAATGAATATTCTTGGTCAATTATCTCTGTATAAAGTCGAAGTAGCTTTTTCATATCCGCTTCCCAATTAAATTGTTTTTCCACCGCTTTCCTACCATTCTCCCCCATACGGGCAGCATGCAGAGGATTATTGATCATCCATATGATTGCATCTGCGATTTCTCTGGGGTCTTCTGGGTTAACACAAATCCCGCACTCATACTCCTCAATGACGGCCTTTAGTAAGGGGAGATTGGAAGCAATAACAGGTATTCCAGCAGACATATATTCAAATATTTTTGTCGGCATTGACACCAAATGATGCGGAACCGGCTGGAAAATTACCAACCCCGCAACCGCCTTTGCCAAAACTTGCTTGACCTCTTGTCGGTCAATTTGACCGAGCTCTTTCACTTGTTTCCATCCTGCTTGTAAGACAATCTCCCTCCGCAAATGCTGCGGGGAGAAACGTCCGGCAATGTAAAGCGTTGCATCGGTAAGTGAAATGGCTTCAATCATCTCATTAATACCTCTTGCCTGAGATATAGCGCCAATATAGCAGACTGCTTTTTCTTTCTCTCTTTCACTCTCGATCGTGATATGCAACTCTTTCAACAGCGGATAATTATTAACATTGATAGTTAAACAACCGATTTTACGCATTCTTTCCTCTACAGCTGGGTGGACAGCAATCACAGCACTCAAACGCTTAGCAATCAAATGTTCCACTTTCATGAATAACCAAGAGACTCCTCTTCGAAGAGGCCTGGGAATCCAATGCTTTTCCATAATTTGTTTCGGTACATCCTCATGACAGTCATAGATTACCGGTTTGCCTGATAACCGTAATAGAAGTCCGATAGGGAGAAGCTCAGGATCGTGAAAATGGTAGATATCGGCCTCGATTTTTCTGACTGTTTGATATGCCCTCCATGATGTCTGCATCATTCGCATTAGCCTGTTGCCTTTTGTTCCCCTAATCCCATGCAGGTAAACCCCGTTTAGAAGAGTGTCCGGCGCGTTTACCGCGGCTAAATGGGTTTCATATCCTGCTGCAGCCAGTGAACAGCATTCTTTTATAAAAATTCGCGTATCGGTGTATGGGTGAACAGTCGTAAAATGGCAAACCTTCATAATCATAACTCCCATTATCCAAGCGTTACTTTTGTATAGTAGATCAGACATGGATACCTTACTGGTTCCGCGATTCAATATTTTGAATGGCATGCAGCAAATCTTTATAGTTGATGGTATTTTTCATGCGGGTAAAAATTTCCGGGATGTCTGGGGCCATCTTGGGGGTTTTAATGATTCCTTATTTGCTATAATTGTAAATTACATGGTAATCAATTAAGTTCAGAATTATTTATAATATATGAATATTAAATCGGTTACCCGTTATTTTATTTAAGATAATATCTTCAAAACACTTCTCATATTTCCACATAAATGTTTTTAATTTCCATGAACATATGCAACATTATAGTTCAAATATCATTTGATTTCAATAAAAATAATCAATAATTACAGGTAAAAAGAATTAAAATAAATAACACAAAATAAATCTTTTTAACTAATAAAAACATGCTAAATAGGCTATATAAGAAGATATTCTGATATATCCTCTAAAATTTTATCTTAATTTTGTTTTAGCAACTTTTAATCGATTATTCACCTTGACTAGATACTTTTTACTATATCAATACATTTTATAGTTTTTTTATACAAACATTTTTAAAAAAAGAAAAATATGGTATAATAATTTAGTATAAAAGACATAGGTATTCAATATTTCTGATTTTGAACTTGTATTTTCTGCATTTTTAACCCAGGACTATTTTCTCAGGAGGAGATAAAATATGCGGGAGGAGTAAGATGAATTTGTTGCATCGTCAAATCTCTAAGATTTTTTTAATTTTTGGGGATTGTATATTAATTACGGGAAGTATATTAGTAGCTTATGCCCTGCGTTTTGAGTTTCAAATTCCGTCAGAACATTGGACTACGGTTCTTTATATGATTGGCGGTATGATTATTTTCCAATGGGTTTCTTTTGCATATTTTAATATTTATCGTCGGGTATGGCGCTATGCCAGCATCGGCGAATTGTATTCTATATTTAAATCTATTTTTATAGGCACAATTTGTTTTGTATTAATGAATGAGATTTTTATTAAAAAAAATATATCGATTTCTTCATATATATTGTCATTTATGCTGTGTTTACTTACTTTTGGCGCATCACGTTTTATGGGGAGAATGTATGGAGATGCATACGTTCCCTCGAAAAAAAGGGAGCCTGCGGCTAACCGAGCCCTTATTGTTGGGGCGGGAAGTGCGGGAAGATTTGTACTTCAAGAATTAAAACAAGCAGCGAACAGTGATATCTATCCAGTTGCTTTTATTGATGATGATCCATTCAAAAAGAATTTGCAGATTAATGGTCTAACAATACTAGGAGGAAGAGAAAAAATTAAGGAATCTGTGGAGAAATATAATATTTCCACTCTTATTATCGCAATGCCTTCGGTTCCTAAATCCGAAATTAAAAAAATTATAGATATTTGTAAGGAAACTGCATGCTATGTTAAAATTCTCCCCAGTATCTCTGATATGGTTAGCGGAAAAATATCAATACAGACCATTCGAGACATTGATGTAGAAGACTTATTGGGACGGGAACCGGTCTCCATAGATTTGGGCGGAATTGCCAGCTATATTTCGGACAGAGTCATTCTGGTAACAGGGGCAGGAGGCTCCATCGGTTCAGAACTTTGTAGACAAATTGTTCAATTTAAACCAAGTAAACTGTTACTGCTCGGTCATGGCGAAAATAGCATTTATAAGATTTATCAAGACTTGTTAGAAAGAAAATGCAACATACATTTGGTACCTATTATTGCAGACATTCAGGATAAGAAGTGTATGGAAAAACTATTTGCTTCCTATTCTCCGCAGGTCGTATTTCATGCTGCTGCTCACAAACATGTTCCCCTAATGGAGCTTTATCCTGCTGAAGCGATTAAGAACAATGTGTTCGGTACAAAAAATATAGCGGAAATGGCTGATAAATATAAAGTTGAACGATTTGTTATGGTGTCCTCTGATAAAGCCGTAAATCCTACTAGTATTATGGGAGTGACAAAACGGGTGGCGGAAATGGTTATTCAGGGCATTAATAATCAGAGTGAAACAAATTTTTCCATTGTACGATTTGGAAATGTACTGGGAAGCAGGGGAAGTGTAATCCCCCTCTTTAAAAGACAAATCGCTAACGGAGGACCTGTAACGGTAACACATCCGGAAATGGTTCGATATTTCATGACAATTCCAGAAGCTGCCCAACTTGTTATTCAAGCCGGAGCGTTTTCAAAAAGCGGCGAACTCTTCTTGCTTGATATGGGTTCACCAGTAAAAATAGATCAATTAGCAAGGGACTTGATTCGTTTATCCGGTTTTGAACCTGATAAAGACATTGAGATTGTATATACAGGTATTCGTCCAGGGGAGAAATTGTATGAAGAACTTCTTACTTCACAAGAAGGGACCAGAGCAACCCAGCATAACCGGATTTTTATCGCTCAACCCGAATTGTTTTTAAAACAAGAAATTGATTTTTATATAAAACAATTAGAGGAAGCAATAAGTTCCAATTCCGAAGAAATACGAATGACTTTAAAGACGATTGTTCCAAATTTTCAGTGGAAAGTAAACGAAAAAGAACAGAAGGATGTTCAGTGTGTTCAGAAATATCAATTAATTAACAAATAAACTAGAGGAAAAGAGATATGAGAAAAAAGATTTATCTTTCACCTCCACACATGGGGAACTATGAATTACATTACATAAAGCAGGCATTTGATGAAAACTGGATTGCTCCGGTAGGCCCCCATATTACTGCGTTTGAAAACGAGTTAGCTGAATACGTAGGGGCAAATGGAGCGGTTGCACTGAGTTCAGGTACTGCAGCTATACATCTAGCTCTTCGATTGTTAGACGTCAAAGCAGGAGACATTATATTTTGCTCTTCTCTTACTTTTATTGCCAGCGTAAGCCCTGTGATATATCAGGGGGCTACTCCTGTTTTCATAGATTCTGAGCCACAAAGCTGGAACATGTCACCTAGGGCTCTTCAATATGCATTGGAAGAAGCAGAAAAGAAAGGAAAGCTACCCAAAGCGGTAATTGTGGTAAATCTTTACGGCCAGAGCGCGGATATGGATCCAATTCTTGAATTATGTGATCACTATGATATTCCAATTATTGAAGATGCAGCCGAATCATTAGGAGCTATATATAAAGGACGCTCAAGTGGAACGTTCGGCGAATTTGGAATTTACTCTTTCAATGGAAATAAAATTATTACAACCTCGGGTGGTGGAATGCTTGTATCCAAGAATTTAGAGGCCTTAGAACAAGCAAGATTTTTGGCTACACAAGCACGCGATCCAGCTTTGCATTATCAGCACAGCGTATTAGGATATAATTACCGTATGAGTAATATATTAGCTGGTATTGGTAGAGGCCAATTGCTCGTATTGAATGAGTATATATCCAAAAGAAGAAAGATTTTTGAGCGTTATTACGAAGCCTTATACTCAATTGAAGGTATATCTTTTATGCCTGAAGTTGATGGAGGACGTTCAACACGTTGGTTAACCGCGATGACAATTGACCCGGATATAAGTCCGGTATCCGCAGCCCAACTTGTAGAAGAACTCAACAACAATGGTATTGAATCAAGACCTATATGGAAGCCGCTTCATATGCAGCCGATATTCCGGGATAAAACTTTTTATCCCCATAGCGAGAAAGAAAAAATATCTGAGTCTTTATTTGCCACCGGTCTTTGTCTTCCGTCTGGTTCAAATTTGTCGTACGAGGATCAAGGGTACATTATTAATTGCATAAAGAAGAGATTGGCTCAAAAAAGGAAAATATAAAAGGAAAGATTTTTGTTTCACGTGCACTGGTTCATTATGCGAAAGAATATTTCCAACGAGGGGAAGAAGGAGTGTAGGGGAGAGGAGTAGCATGTTGCAAATAAAAGCTAAATATGCAACCGATCGTGCGATAGCCTGTATTTTACTGATTGTCTTAATGCCGTTATTTCTCATCATCGCCCTGCTTATAAAAATCGATTCGCCAGGTCCCATTATTTTCAAACAGGAAAGGGTAGGATATAAAAAGAAATTATTTACCATTTATAAATTTAGGACGATGATACATAATGTCAGACATAATAGTGAATCTGACTTTAATGTATATGAAGGGGATACAAGGATTACGAATATAGGTAAAATATTAAGGAAATGGAGTTTGGATGAAATTCCTCAATTCTTCAATATTGTTAAAGGGGATATGAGTTTTATCGGCCCAAGGCCTACTTTGTTATATCAAGTTGAAAAATACACTGATGAACAAATACGCAGACTGAATATGAAACCCGGTATTACAGGATATGCACAGGTTCACGGGAGGAATTCCATTAATTGGGATGAACGGATACGACTAGATATTTACTATATAGAAAATTATTCAATATGGCTAGATTTCATTATTACTTTAAAAACAATATGGCTGCTTGCTTTTCCTCAGGGTATCTATACAAAAAATTATTCGGATAATACATTAAGTAGCGAACAGAAAGATTGAAACTTCATATTACGTTGTACTTGCTGTTAAATATCAACAAGATATACAAATTAATACTAAAATGGTCTTGGTGATCTTTTATGGGAATATTAAAAAATCAAAAGGGACTTACCCTAATTGAACTCCTTACCACAATCGTAATTTTAGGAATCATTTTTGCAATTGCTATTCCAGTAGTCGGAAATATTATCGACAATGCAAAAAAGGATGCCATAATCGCGAGTGCTAAACAAGTGGCCGCTGCAGCAAAACAATATATAGCAACTGAAAATCCTAAATTTGAAGTAGCATGGCCTACAGTACAAAAGTGTCAACTAAACTTAGATGATCTTACTTCTGCTGGTTATCTAGACAAATTAATTTCTCCCTCCAATAAAAATCCTTATCATTCAACGTCCTACATTACAATTTACAAATATAATGATGGAAGATATGTATACTGTGTACAGCTTATCTCATCTAGAAGTAATGGAACGAGTGGATATCGATATTTTGCTACTGCAAAAAATGTAGATACTTATACAAGAGATGATGTTTTATTAAAAGAGTAAATTATCTTGAAGCTGGTATTCTCACAAATAGACCCAGGATCATCTAATCAGATCTTGGAAACAAACACCCTTATTCATCGCGGAATAAAAAAGGCCTGGCAAATCTATTCGCATCGAAACCATTCGCGTGATTTTAGAGGAAGCCAACATTACCTACCAGCACACAAAAACCTGGAAAGAATCGAACGATCCAAATTTTACAGCTAAAAAACGAATCCAGCAACTTTGGAGTTGTAATGAATATATTCAGTGAGCTTGGCATTAAGCATAGGTAAAATAAAGAGAGGCCGGATGAGAATATATCATCTGGCCTGTAGTATTCTTGGATAAAATCAAACATTATGAAGGAGTATTTATGTAAGCGTTATTCTCCAACTGTACACGAGGAACATTATAGGTCCGAACCCCATTCTTATAACCCCAGTTGCCGAGAGTGCTATTCCTAACTATTACGCTATCCGCATACTGAAAGCAATTATAGGAACCCAGATTTGCAGGACCCTGAAGGTTAGAACCGTCAATAGCAATCTGGCTGAAATTAATCAGCAGCATACCATACTCAGCCGCTTTCTCCGTGCTGATCTTAGTATTAGAAATCGTAACGCTTCCCGAGAAAGGGGATACCTGAGAGAAAATCCCTTTGTTATAGAGGGACTTATACGTTCCCTCGTCAATCTCCATATTCTCGACTGCAATGGTCGTTCCCTCCTGAGCACGTATGGAGATGGCGCTGTCTTTAGTAGACACGACATCGTTATTCTTAATGGTTACATTTTTAATTTTAGTATTTACTGCTGTTTTCATGCGGGGTTTAATACCTATTCCCGCCAAATCGGAACAAATTGTGTTTCCTTCGATAATGAACTCTTTCACTTCGAGGGAAGACAGGTATGTCTCAAGTAAACTTCCGTAACTGGGTGATGTAATCCTGTTATTACGAAACACCAGATGCTCTAAATGCCAGTTTTGCTTCACGATGATTCCCGGATAATCGGTTCTTAATTCAATGTCGTTATCCTCATAAACAAGATGGTCTCCGACGGTAGAAACGCCATTAAGAATACGATTTTCAGACACTGTGATATATTCCACGTTTTCGTGCGTGTTAAAAGCACCCACCCGGGAGTCGGTATAGTTATCGATAACATTATTTGTAATTAAAATGTCTCGTACCGGTTCCTGACCTCCGAGAGAAATTCCGTGTCTTCCGCCGTGCAGCCAGCTATTCCGGACGGTTAGGTGCTGGGAGGAAGCGATAGATAGTCCGTAGCTTGTTCCTCTTCCCTCGTACCAACAATCACTGGCTTCAATGTTTTCGATCGTCCCGCCGTATATAAGATACTCCGATGCCTCTCTCACGTGCTCCGAATACTTCGACATTGCTGAGATATACATTCCTGGCGTAATTTATGGTAAGTCCGGCATGGTTGGAATCGCGTATAATTTTCAGCCCTGTTATGCTTATCTTTGGCATATTCAGTTTGTAGATGACGGTAGATGAGGAGCGGTAAGCGTCAAACAATCCGTTTTTAAAAGTCATCTCACTTCCGGATACAGATTCTACTTCTGCCATTTCCCCGCGGTAATAGTAGTTACGCACGGGATTGAACAGCTCGTTCGAACGAAACAAAACAATATCCCCGGGTTTTACGGAAAGCGCTGCCTGAATCGTTTTCTTATTCTTAACTGCGTCAGCAAGCAGTGGTGCTGATTTCTCTCTAGTTCCCTCAATATTAAATAAATATTGTTTTGTAGACTGTTTCCCGTCAAGCACGGTGCCCTGCTCGCCTGTGATTGAAATTGGGTGAGTTACAGCCACGTTGACAGAAGTAAGCTTATAGGTGCCTTCCGGAATATGGACGATACCGCCTCCTGCATTATCCACTGTTCGTATCGCATCCATAATTGCCTGAGAGTCGTCGATTTCATCATCCGCTTTAGCTCCAAATTTGCTGATATCTACGTATTTTTCCTTCATATCTACAGTATTCCGCACATCCGACTCTAACTCCTTTTGAAGAAAAATGACAGTAACCACAAAAAGTGCGGTGAGCGTGAAAAATAATAGCCTCTTCATGAGGTTCCCCCTAAGACTCTGCATACCTATTGTCCTATCTATCGGTATGACAAAATAAAATTTCTTAAGATAACAAGCTCTCCATGTAACCGTGTATATTTTGCTCTTGATTTTAGCTCAGCTAAAACTAGCATAAGGTGATGTTTGTCTACTTTTACTGTAAATATCTTTAGCTGTTTTTGCTCATTTATAGCTTATTACCCATTTTTTTGTAATTATTCAGATAAATGATTTTTTATTAAAAAATAAAAACAGGCCGGATGACATCTCATCATCCAGCCTGTCTTTATTTTATCTATGCTTAATGCCAAGCTCATTGAATATATTCATCACAACTCCCAAAGCACCCAGGGCTTTTGGAAATCCAGCGTAAGGTACACAATGCATGACGGCTTCCACAATCTCTTTTGGTGTAAGGCCTGCTTTAAGAGCGCCATGAATATGAAACGACAGTTGGGATTCCGCTCCCTGCGTAATAAGAGAAGCGATTGTGATAAGCTCCCGCTGTTTAAGATCAAGCCCGGGGCGGGAATAAATATCACCGAAAGCAAATTCCACAATCATATTAGAAAAATCCGGATCGAATTTCTTAACGTGCTCTACTGTCTGAGAAAGGATTTCCTCACTTACCATCTTTCTCAGTGTTTCCATACCAGCTTCATAACGTGCAGAAGACATCATTGATTTACCTCTCATTTCCTTAATAGAATGCGGCAGGTTAGGCCATCGTTAGCAATCTTGTCAAAATTGGCGGGACTTCCATTGGATTCACCATAATCTCAATCACAGTCGGACCGTTCGCTTTCAAAGCCGAAGCGATCGCTTCCCGAATATCGTTTTCTGTATGGCAGCAAGCAGCGTAAGCGCCCATAGATTGAGCAAACTTGCTTACATTCAAAGGAACATCATAGACGGCTCCCACCGAGCGGCCCGTATTGTACGACATCCCTTTATCCACCATATCAAGCCGGCCGTTATTCAATACAATAAATAAAACAGGAATCCGATGGTTCACCGCTGTAGAAATCTCCGTTCCATGCATCATCATGCATCCATCGCCCGTTATACAAGCAATCACTTTCTCTGGCGCTGCCATTTTTGCCCCAATGGCATAGCCAATGGCATGTCCCATTGCCAGGAACACCTCATCCAAATAAAACGTTCCCGGTTTATAGATATCGTAGTGGCGCACCGCGTAGAACGTATGACTGCCGGCGTCCCCAAACAAAACCGCGTCTTCCGGCAATGAAGAGCGAAGCGATTTTATCGCCTGAACAGCAGACAATAAACCGGCACTCTTTGCATTCATGTTCTCTATTTCTATTACAGGAACATCATCGTCATCGCGGGAAGAAGCCCCCGCCTTCTCTATTACTTGCCGCAAGTTTTGTCGAATATCACCAAGCACAGGATAGGTAGGAACGGGAATTGATTTTCCTATAAACGTAAGGTCCTGTTCAAACTGCACCACTTTCTCGGGATACATTTCCTTATCAAATCCCGATAAGTCCATATCACATAATCTCGAACCGACAACAACCATTACATCGACACCGGAGCGCAAGTAGTTGGACGCCTTTTCCGTACCGCCAAGCCCAAATCCCCCCAGGCACAGAGGATGGAATGTTGGAAAGGCCCCTTTTCCTCCGGGCGCCGTAATCACAGGAATTCGCCAATGCTCAGCCAAAATACGTACTTCTTCATAAGCTTCCGCTGCCACGGTCCCTTTCCCAATAAAAAGCACAGGCTTCCTTGCTTCATTTAACAGGGAAATCACCTGTTCCAGTCCGGAAGATATCACGGAAGAAACGTGATTAGGTAAAGGGAGTAAAAAAGTTTCAATCTCTTCCATCAATACATCAAAAGGGATGCACAGATGAACAGGTCCCTTTGTGCCTGTCCACGCTTTCTCTAAGGCATGGTGAAGATAACTGTGCAGAAGATCGCCACGCGACACAAATCCGCTGAAATTTGTAACCGGTTCAAACATTTTCACAAGATCCACTCCGAAATGACTCGAATCCTGGCCTAATGCCTGGCCTGTCTCCTGCATGGAAGGATGCCCTGTAATGAATAATACCGGAATCTCATGCTCTTTCGCCTGGGCGGCGGCAGTGAGAAAATTCGTTCCACCAGGCCCTGACGTTCCAATCGCGATACCTACCGTTTTTTTCATTAGCGCATACCCTGCCGCCTCGAAACCTGCCCCCGCTTCATGTCGACTCAGCACATATTCAATGCCCTTACTGTTGACTTCCAGCATAAGCGGAGAAATCGACTTTCCCGGGATTCCAAAAACATGCTCTACGCCCCACTCTCTAAAATTCTCTACCAGGACAGTGTATACTTTCTTTTTCATGCTACTCTTCCCCTTTTTGTATTAAC
>NZ_BJXX01000067.1 GCF_007991215.1 Aneurinibacillus danicus | reverse complement strand
CTTTTCTTTTTAGAAATGTTTTGTGATACAATATGATGTGAACTTTTGAGAAGAAATGGTGATTACAAGAATGAAATCTTTTATTTATAGCCTGACGCTCCCTGAGCTTACACGATGGATGGAAGAGAACGGGGAGAAAGCGTTCCGCGCCGGGCAAGTATTTGATTGGTTGTATGGGAAGCGAGTGGAGTCATTCGCCGAGATGAGCAACCTGTCCAAAGCCCTGCGTGAGAAACTGGACGCGTCATTTCGCATGGATGCGCTAAAAGAGATTACCCGTCAGGAATCGCAGGACGGAACGGTGAAGTTCCTGTTCTCACTCCATGACGGCCATGCGATCGAAACGGTAATCATGCGGCATAACTATGGCAACAGCATCTGTGTCACCACACAGGTTGGCTGTCGCATCGGCTGTACGTTCTGCGCGTCAACGCTGGGTGGTCTCAAGCGCAATCTAGAGGCAGGAGAGATTGTCATGCAGGTGTTGGCGGCGCAAAAAGCGCTGGATGCTAAGAATGAGCGGGCCAGCCATGTCGTTGTCATGGGGATCGGCGAGCCGTTCGAGAACTACGATGCGCTGCTTGCGTTCCTTCGTATTATCAATGATAACAAGGGCCTGAATATCGGCCAGCGGCATATTACGGTATCTACGAGCGGTATTGTGCCGAACATCTACCGATTCGCCGATGAGAAACTGCAGGTAAACCTGGCAATTTCTCTGCATGCACCGAATACGGAAATCCGTTCGCGTCTCATGCCGGTGAACCGGCGCTATCCGCTGGATGAGCTGATGGAAGCCTGTGAGTATTATATTAAAACGACCGGTCGCCGCCTAACATTCGAATACGGTTTGTTCGGCTCGGTGAATGACAGACCTGAGCATGCCGAAGAGCTGGCTGAGCTCCTTAAAGGCATGCTGTGCCATGTCAATCTCATTCCGGTAAACTATGTGCCGGAACGCAACTACGTGCGCACTGCGCGCAACGATATTTTTACATTCCAGAAAACTTTGCAAGCGAAAGGAATCAATGCTACGATTCGCCGTGAACACGGCAGTGATATCGCTGCGGCCTGTGGACAGCTGCGGGCCCAGCATGCGAAACAGACGTAGAGGTGAGGAATAGAATGGAGTCAGCCATACAGACGCATATCGGTTGTGTAAGACAGACGAACGAAGATTCAGGACGAATCCAGCGGTATGATAACGGCTGGATTCTCGCGATCGTCGCTGACGGCATGGGCGGCCATCAGGCGGGCGACGTCGCCAGCCAGATGGCGGTTGATATTATCTGTGAATCGTTGAAGGACATAACCGATTATACTACGCCGAGTGAGCTGCAGCAGAAGCTGAATAATGCGATTCAACTGGCCAATGAGCGTATTCTGACATATGCACAGGAGCATGAAGAATGCCGGGGGATGGGGACAACGGTGGTCATTGCTCTGATGAACCACCAGCTCGGCGTGCTGGCCCATATCGGGGATAGCCGGATTTATCGCTACAGCCAGGGCATTCTCCAGCAGATTACAAGCGACCATACGCTGGTTAACGAGTTGTTGCGTAACCACCAGATTACACAGGATGAAGCGGCCAACCACCCGAGGCGCAATATATTGACGCGCGCGCTTGGTACCGACAAGAAGGTTAAGGCCGACTTCAGTATTTTGCACTGGGATACCGGTGACATGCTGCTGCTTTGCTCGGACGGATTATCAGGCAAAATCGGCAGCGAGGCAATGGCGAAGGTGCTTACGAATGGCTCCCTTAAAGAGATGGCGGACGAGTTGATTGAAAGAGCGTTGGATGCAGGCGGGGAAGATAACATTACGGTCATCCTGCTGCGTAATCAATCGGAGGCCGGAGAATGAAAGGGGGGAGCCTGCAGATGATTGGAAAGCGAATCGGTGGGCGCTATGAAATTGAACAGCAAATTGGAGAAGGTGGGATGGCCATTGTCTACCGTGCGCGCGATACGCTGCTGAATCGCACGGTAGCTTTGAAAGTGCTGCGCTCCCAGTTTGGAAATGACGATGATTTCGTGGCCCGCTTTCATAGGGAAGCTCAGGCGGCGGCAAGCTTGTCCCATCCAAACGTAGTCAACATCTACGATATTGGCCAAGAGGACGATATGTACTATATCGTTATGGAATATGTCGAAGGGATGACATTGAAAAAATATATCAATGGACACGCTCCGCTGGATGTGAAAGAAGCGGTGGATATCGCGGTTCAAATCTGCGACGCGCTCGACCACGCGCATCAAAATGAGCTGATCCACCGGGACATTAAGCCGCATAATATTTTGATTAATAAATTCGGGCGCATTAAAGTGACCGACTTTGGTATCGCGCGGGCTGTATCATCGGTGACAATTACGCATACCGGCTCCGTACTTGGCTCCGTGCATTATTTTTCGCCGGAACAGGCGAAGGGTATCGCGGCCGGTGCTAAATCGGATTTGTATTCGCTTGGTGTTGTTTTGTACGAGATGCTGACGGGGGAACTGCCGTTCTCCGGTGATTCGCCAATTAGTGTGGCGCTTAAGCACCTGCAAGAGACATATGTGCTTCCGCGCAAGCTCCGTCCGGAGATTCCGCAGAGCTTAGAAAATGTCATCATCCGCGCTATGGCGAAAGAGCCGATGTACCGTTATGAATCGGCGCGTGAGATGCTAGAAGACTTGCAGACGTCCCTCTCACCGGAGCGCAGGAATGAGCCTGTATATCTTCTTCCGGAGAAGTACGGGGTGGAAGAAGACCCGGAAATTACGCGCGTGATTCCGGCGATTAAACCGGAGATGATGCGCAAACGTAATTGGGACGAGGAAGAGGCTGTGCCGGTCAAAGAGCCGAGCGAAGCGGCGGAGAAACCGGCGGTTCGGGAAGAAGCCGCGGTAGAAGAGACGGATACAAAGCCGCTGCCCTGGAAAAAAGCGGTTGGTTGGGTTGCAGGGATTTTTCTGTTTTTTATGCTGGTCGGAGCCGCTGTCTTTTACGGCTTCTCATTTTTCCGTGTACCGGACGTAACCGTGCCGTCAGTACAGAATATGCCGCTTGATGAAGCACGCCAGAAGCTGGAGGCGCTAAAATTAAGGCCGGCCATTCAGGAACAGTACGATGAGAAAGTGGCACCCGGCCGTGTAATTAAGCAGGATCCGGTGCCGAACATGCAGGTCAAAGAAAATTCCGAAGTACGGCTGATCGTCAGCCAGGGCAAGCCGAAGACAGCAATGCCTAATTTCGTGGGACAGAACATCGATGATGTGGAAAGCCAGCTTACCGGCAAATACAAAGATTATCATATTGAAAAAGAAACAAGTGAAGATCAGCCGGCCGGTACGATCCTGAGACAGACACCGACCGCCGGCCAAGAAATTGTGGCATCCGATACGGAAGTGACATTGGTCGTAAGCCAGGGTCAGGAGAAGGCAACGTTGCCAAAACTTGTAGGTTTGACCGAGGAAGAGGCAAAGCTTAAGCTCGAACAGTTGGGCTTGCGTCCGCAGATAGATAGGAAGCCGAGTTACGAGCCGGAAGGGACTGTAATCGAACAGTCTTACCGTCCGGATAATCAGCTCGAAAAAGGCACATGGGTGCGCATCACGGTCAGCGAAGGTCTGCCTGAGGAAGCGCGCCGGGTAAAAGAGACGGTGGACGTCTACTTGAACCCGGGCGAGAAGGCCAGCATCGAGATTAAAGTGACGGACGCCACCGCACAGAACAAAACGGTGGACAGCTACACGATTAAACAAAGTACGCAGTTTCAGGTTCCTGTCGTCCTCTCGCCATCACAGGATGCGATTATCCAGGTATACAGGGACGGACAACTATATCAAGAAAAACAGGTTAAATACAGTGATTTTCAATAAAATTGGAGGGGTCTCATGCCGCAGGGCCGTATAGTAAAAGCACTGGCCGGCTATTATTATGTGCAGGACGGTGATGCGCTCTGGCAATGTCGGGCCAGAGGGGTATTCCGCAAAAAAGGCATCACTCCGCTGGTCGGGGACGAAGTGGTATACGAAACAAACGGAACGGAAGGAACGATAACCGAGATTTTACCGCGGACGAGCGAGTTGATTCGTCCGCCTATTGCCAATATCGATCAAGCGATTCTCGTCTTTTCGCTCGTCGAACCGGACTTTAATCCGCAGCTGTTAGATAAGTTTCTGGTACATACGGAGGCGGCCAACGTAGATGCAGTCATCTGCCTTACAAAGGCTGATTTGCTATCCGATAAGGAGAAACTCAACCGTATTCGTGAGCGTTGCAATGCGATTGGCTATCCGGTCGTAGTGACCAGCTCGAAGGGCAAAAGGGGAATTGAAGATATTCGTGCATATCTCGGCGGCCACCTGTCCGTTTTCGCCGGCCAGTCAGGGGTAGGCAAATCTTCCTTATTAAATGCCTTATTCAGCGGGCTTTCACTAGAAACAGCTCCGATTAGCCAGAAATTGGGTCGGGGCAGGCACACGACAAGGCATGTAGAGCTGATTCATCTGGCGGAAGGCGGCTGGGTCGCAGATACACCGGGTTTCAGCTCGCTAGATTTTCAATCGATTGAAGCGAATGAGCTCGGGCTGTATTTCAAAGAAATGCGTGCCATGCTCGGGGAATGCAAATTCCGCGGCTGCCTGCACGTGAACGAGCCGGGCTGTGCGGTGCGCGCAGCGGTAGAAGCGCATGAAATTCAACCTGCGCGCTATGAGAACTATCTGCAATTTCTACAGGAAATCAAAGAGAGAAAGCCGAGGTATTGAACACATGGTTAAGATTGCACCGTCGATTCTTTCCGCGGATTTTGCCCGCCTGGGAGAAGAGATTAAAGAAGTAGAGCAGGGAGGTGCGGACTGGATCCACATCGATGTGATGGACGGTCATTTTGTGCCGAATCTCACGATTGGACCACTGGTTGTAAAAGCCGTTCGCCCGCATACGAATTTGACGCTTGATGTCCATCTGATGATTGAGAATGCGGATATGTACATCCCCGAGTTTGCAAAGAGCGGCGCGGATATCATTACCGTACACCAGGAGGCATGCGTGCATCTGCACCGCACGATTTATCATATCAAAAATCAAGGCGTAAAGGCCGCCGTTTCTCTTAATCCAGCCACTCCGGTCGGAACGTTGGAGCACGTGCTTGAAGATATCGATATGGTCCTGCTTATGTCTGTGAACCCCGGCTTTGGCGGTCAAAAATTCATTCCGGAAGTTGTGCGCAAAGTGACACAACTAAAAACAATGCTTGAAGAGCGCGGTCTGGGCGATAAAGTCGAAATTCAAATCGACGGCGGCATTAATGCCGAAACGGCTCCGCTTGTTACAAAAGCCGGAGCGACCTGCCTGGTGGCGGGTAACGCCGTCTTCGGTCAGGCGGATCGTGCCCGCGCCATCGAAGATATTAAACAGGCTTGCCGATTATAGAATAAAGTTGAGGACCGTGTTTTTTTATTGAGCTTGATTTCATATTTTTTAGAAGCCCGGCATATGTTAAACCGAGCAGGCGGAAGAAGTACACAGCCGGTACATTTGAATATACTGGACTGTACCTGAAATAAGGGAGGGGTCATCATGCGGTTTTATACTATTAAGCTGCCGAAGTTTCTGGGGGGGCTGATTCGCGCGATTCTCGGCGGGGGAAAACGATGAGGTGGCGTAAGACATAAAAAAAGCACCATAAAAGGGGTGCTTTTTTTATGTCTCTATTACACTCGCGTAACTAAACCGGATTTCAATGCTTTAGTGCTTACGTATACGCGCTTCGGCTTTCCATCCACCAGAATGCGTACTTTTTGTACGTTTACGCCCCAAGTGCGTTTGTTCGCGCGGTTGGAGTGGCTGCGCTTGTTGCCGGTTTTCGCCCGTTTGCCAGTTACATAACATACACGTGCCATTCTATTCCACCTCCCTGAGATGCAGTCAATCAAAGTGACTCTCTTTGCATACTCAAGTATAATATCATACACGTATGGCAAAAGCAAGAGATCTGTCAAGAATTTATCCTTTACATTGACGCGCGTTGGAGAGTTCTTTATAGTAAATGATGAACAATTTAAGCATCTCGTCCTAGGAACAGAAAAATCTTATGGCATTTCCGCCGCAACCCCAACATGAAAATCATGGGAAGAGCGGCTGATTTTTGCGGTACGAAGGAAAAGAGAGAAGAGAACGAGAGGATGATTTCAATGTGGAAAAAGGCGAAGACCTTTTTCTTCTCCGGCTCCTCTTTCCTCTCCTTCTTTCTTCATGATTTTCATAGAAAAAGGGAGGCAGGAAAATGAGCGTTCAAATGAGTACGGAACTCGGAAAAATTGAGATAGATACACAAGTGATTACGACACTTGCCGGCGCGGTTGCCATGGAATGCTACGGACTGGTCGGTATGTCTTCGCGTCGTACGATGAAAGACGGGATCGCCGACATTTTGCGCCGGGAAAATCTGTCACGCGGTGTAGAAGTTCGGGACGAGAATAATCGGACTGTTATCGACCTGTATATTATCGTGAGCTACGGGACGAAAATTTCCGAAGTAGCTCATAGTGTGCAGGAACGTGTAAAGTACGCATTACATAAAACACTGGGATTAACGGTAGATGAAGTCAACATTTATGTGCAAGGTGTTCGTGGAGAAATGAGCTCCTAGAAGGACAAGGGAGGAAATTGTACGTGAGAAATCGCACATTGACGGGACAAGTTCTCCGTCAAATGTATAAAATGGGCGCGGAGCGCCTGACGCAGCATGTCAAAAAGGTGGACGCGCTCAATGTGTTCCCTGTGCCGGACGGCGATACGGGAACAAATATGAATTTAACATTTACTTCCGGCGTAGCCGAGTTGGAAAAATTGGCGGAACAGACAGCGGAAAAGGTAGCATCCGTATTCTCACGTGGGCTATTGATGGGTGCGCGCGGCAATTCGGGGGTTATTTTATCCCAGTTGTTCCGCGGTTTTGCTAAAGGATTAGCCGACTCTGTGGAAGCGGACAGCCACAAGCTGGCGGATGCGTTCCAACAGGGTGTGGAGATGGCGTACAAAGCCGTTATGAAGCCCGTGGAAGGCACGATCCTGACGGTGGCCCGGGAAGCGGCAGCAGCCGCGCGCAAAGCGGCACGCTCCGGACTTATTGAAGATGTTGTCGAAAGGCTGGTTGAAGCGGCCCAGAAAGCACTGGATAATACGCCCAATCAATTGTCGGTACTCAAAGAAGTCGGCGTGGTCGATTCCGGCGGACAGGGGCTTGTCTATATTTATGAAGGCTTTTTGAAAGCGGTAAAAGACGGCATCGTATTCGCCGAGCCGGAAGAAGCGAAGCCGGCGGTAGCGGGAGGTATGTCTTTATTTGGTAAAACGCATGACGAGATGCACCATGTGATTAACCCGGCCGATATCAAATACGGGTACTGTACAGAATTTATGGTGCACGTAAGACCGGATGCCGTCTTTACGCAGGACGAGTTCCAGGAACGGATTAGCGCATATGGGGATTCGCTGCTTGTCGTCTCGGATGAGGATCTGGTGAAGGTTCACATCCATGCCGAAGAGCCGGGTGAAGTGCTTTCGCTTGCCCAGCAGTACGGCGCGCTTGATCGGATTAAAATCGAGAACATGCGCCTGCAGCATGAAGAGGTGCTGCGTCGCCAGAAGACAAGACAGGCGCTGAAGTCGCCATCTGAAACCCCTACCGTGTCTGCGGAAAGATCGCAAGTGACCGAAGCAGTAAGGGGCGAACCGGATTTTGATATACCGCAACCGGAGAATGCGAAAAAGCCGTATGCGATTATTGCAGTGGCGAGCGGTCAGGGGATTGCTGACATCTTCAAAAGCCTGGGCGTCGATCGTATCATTGAAGGCGGACAGACGATGAATCCGAGCACCGAGCAGTTTGTAAGCGCCATTGAAGAGGCAAACGCAGAGCGGGTTCTCATCCTGCCGAACAACAAAAATATCGTCATGGCTGCTCAGCAGGCCGCAGAGCTGGTAGACGTACCTACGGCCGTCATTCCGTCCAAGAGCGTACCGCAGGGCATGTCCTCACTGCTCGCATTCTCGGCGGACGAGCCGCTTGAGCAGAACCGCGATCGGATGAGTGAGGCGCTTGCGCTCGTTAAGACCGGCCTTGTCACATATGCCGTACGGGATACGACGTTGAATGAGTTGATAATTAAAGAGGGCGATTTTATCGGTATTTTTGACGGCGATGTCGTTACGTCCGGACAGGATGCGTATGAGACGGCCAAAGCGTTAATTAGCCGGATGGTTGATGAAGACGATGGATTGATTACGGTGATTTACGGTGCGGATGTGAAAGAATCGGCTATGAATGAATTGGAGAAGCAGTTGCGCGCCTCATTTGACAGCTATGAAGTGGAAGTGCATGACGGGGGACAACCGCTGTATTCATTTATTATCGCAGTCGAATAAACGATAGACACAAAAAAGGGGATGATCCTTCGCGATGAAGCTCTATATTGTAACTGACAGCACGGCCGACATCCCGAAAGAGCTGGCTTCCGAATTGGATATTCATGTAGTTCCGCTGAAGGTCCATATCGATGATGCCACGTATCTGGACGGGGTCACCCTGACAACCGCACAGTTTTATGAAAAGCTTGAGAAAGCGGACAGGCTGCCTCGTACATCCCAGCCCTCCCCGATCGATTTTGTTGATATGTATGAAGCGCTGGCCGCAAAAGGGGAGGATGCGCAGATTATTTCCATCCATCTTTCCAGCGCATTGAGCGGCACGTACCAGACAGCCAACCTTGCAAAAGATATGGTACAGGACAAAATAAAGGTACATGTCATTGATAGCCGGACCGCTTCGTATGCGCTTGGTTCGATTGTCGTGGCAGTGGCGCGTGCAGCTCGCGAAAGAAATAATTTACAGCAGTGTCTTGATCTGGCCCAGCGGCTTATTGCCAACCATGCAGCATTCTTCGTAATGGATACGCTTATGTATCTGCAGAAGGGCGGACGCATCGGGAAAGCTTCCGCTGTATTGGGATCGCTGTTGAACGTTAAGCCGATTTTGACATTCGACGAGACAGGGGAAGTGGCTGCAGTCGAGAAAGTGCGCGGCAAGAAAAAAGCGGTAGGCCGAATGCTGGATTTGGCCAAAGAATTCGCCGGCAGCGCACCGGTTGTGGCCGCCGTCGTGCATGCAACAAGCCATGAAGAAGCCGAAGCCTTGAAGGCGCGGATAGCCGAAGAACTGAATGTGATACAGGATATGGTCGTGACGGAGTTGGGCCCGGTTATCGGCACATATGGCGGGCCTGGTTTACTGGCCGTAACGCTGTATAAGGTATAACAGGCTTTTGATTTTTGGCAAACTATGTGGTTTGAGATCCGGAAGGTAAGATTTCTATAAAAAGAACATTCCTATCTCTTAAAGAGATAGGAATGTTTTTCTATAAAGGAGCCGAAGAACAGTGAGCGATCCATTGCAACAACCCGTTACCGCAATAAAAGGAATCGGAGCGGAACGAGCGCTTGATTTGGCCTCGCTTGATATTCATACCATACAGGATTTGCTTGAACATTTTCCATACCGTTACGAAGATTACCGGGTGCGGAGTTTGAGCGAGGCGGAGGACGGAGAAAAGATTACCATTGTCGGCACGGTATACGGAGAACCGGTTGTCCGGTTTTACGGTAAAAGCAAATCCCGTCTCACCGTAAAAGTCGTGGTGGACCGGGTAGTGGTAACCGCTATCTGGTTCAACCGCCATTTCTTAAAACAGCAGTTGCGTGCGGGACGTGAGATTATGCTATCCGGCAAATTCGAGCAAGCCCGTCTGCAGATAACGGTGAGTGAACATCATTTTCTTGATACTAACAAAAAAACTCCCCAACAGGGTTCGATTCAGCCGGTATATTCTACAACCGCCAACCTCCAGGTAAAGCAAATCCGGCGCTGGATTGAGGAAGCGTTGAAAGAATATGGCGGTGCGATAGAAGAAATTCTTCCGGAGAACCTTATGCGCAAGTATAAGCTCGTGCCCCGTGCGGACGCCATCCGTAACATTCACTTTCCGGAAAGTGTGGCGGCCGGAAAACAGGGGCGCCGCCGTCTGGCGTTCGAAGAACTGTTTTTATTCCAGCTAAAACTTCAGGCGTACCACGCGATGAATCGGCGGGCGAGTGACGGTGTGGCCCAGCAAATTCCGATCGAGCAGGTGCGTGAATTCATCCGCGGCCTTCCGTTTCCGCTAACGGGTGCACAGAAGCGCGTGGTGAAAGAAATCCTCGAAGATATGCAGGCTGAGTACTCTATGAATCGGCTGCTGCAAGGAGACGTAGGCTCCGGAAAAACGATCGTGGCGGCCATCGCATTGTACGCGACGGTTGCGGCCGGTTTCCAGGGGGCGCTGATGGTACCGACGGAGATTCTTGCAGAACAGCATTACGCAACGCTTAAGGAATTACTTGTGCCGCATCGGATTGAGATTGCTCTGCTCTCGGGCAGTGCAACGGTGCGGCAGCGCCGTGACATTCTCGCCGGACTGCAATCCGGTCTTATTCATATTGTTATCGGTACGCACGCGCTGATTCAGGAAGACGTGTATTTCCGTAATCTCGGTCTGGTCATTACGGACGAGCAGCATCGGTTTGGGGTAGAGCAGCGCCGCGTTTTGCGTGAGAAGGGGCTGCATCCGGATGTGCTGTTTATGACAGCGACGCCCATCCCCCGCACGCTGGCGATTACCGCGTTCGGCGACATGGATGTATCGACGATCGATGAACTCCCGGCAGGGCGTAAACCAGTCGAAACATACTGGGTTAAACATGACATGTTGGACCGAATTCTGGCTTTCATGCAGAAGGAATTGGATACAGGAAGACAGGCATATGTAATCTCGCCGTTAATTGAGGAATCCGAAAAATTGGATTTGCAGAACGCGATGGATGTCCATGCGCAGCTTAGCCATTATTTTGCGGGAAAATATAATGTAGGTCTTATGCATGGTCGGCTGCCTGCGAAAGAAAAAGACGATGTCATGCAGCGGTTCAGCCGCGGTGAAGTTCATGTGCTTGTCTCGACGACGGTAGTGGAAGTCGGCGTCAATGTGCCGAACGCTTCCCTTATGGTCATTTACGATGCGGAGCGATTCGGTTTGGCCCAGCTGCACCAACTGCGCGGCCGCGTCGGCCGCGGTGCGGAACAGTCCTACTGCATTCTGATTGCTGACCCAAAATCGGAAGTCGGTAAAGAAAGAATGCGGATTATGACAGAGACGAACGATGGATTTGAAGTGGCGCGCCGTGACCTGGAACTGCGCGGTCCCGGTGATTTTTTCGGCACGAAACAGAGCGGCCTGCCTGAATTTAAAGTAGCCGACGTCGTGCAGGATTACCGTATGCTTGAAGTGGCCCGCCAGGAAGCGGCTGAAATTGTCGGCCTTCCTGTGTTCTGGGTCGGTCCGGAATATGCGCCTTTGCGCAGATACTTGAAGCGGGACGACTATTTTCTTGAGAAGATTAAAGATTAGAGTTCCCCGCGATCTGATTTTCGTCCGTCATCCTCATCGTCCGATTCGTCTGTATGGTGTGACCAGCGAGGTGAATGCTCAAGGCGATGACCGATATGAAGGACCGCATACATCAAAAACATGGCAAAAGCGGTCATGCCGTAATAACCGGCGCCTACCGAGATACCGATCCCCCCTGCGAAGAATACCATCGCTGCGGATGTTAGACCTTTGACGGAACGGCCGCGCTGAATAATGAGTCCGGCGCCAAGAAAACCGAGTCCGCTGACAATCTGTGCGGCCAGCCGCATAGGGTCCATCATCGTATGACCGGGTATCGAATATCGATCCACAGTATGAATCGAGACGAGGGTTAGGAGGGTGGACGCTACGGTGACGAACGTATATGTCTTAATGCCGGCGGGTTTGGAGCGGCTTGTGCGTTCCAGCCCGATAGCAAATCCGAAAATGGCGCTTAATGTCAGACGCAGGTACATCTCCCAGTTCTCAAAGTAGAGTACGGAACGGGAGAGTTGATCAATAAAATGGTTCAAAGTTACTTTCTCCCCTCTCTAATGTTTTTATCTTACCATCATATTCTATGAGTATGAAAGATAAAAAAAACCGTCCGGCAACAAGCCAGACGGACATGTCAAACGCTGCGCGCCTGACATGCATAATGGGAGAGGAGAAACCGGAGGAAGAGCTTATGGGGAAACGTAAGTCTTCTCCGCGGTTGTCGGCAACACGGGGTTCCCGTGTTACTGTTATTATTTTGGACGTGTCCTGCTCATAATATACATACGAATGTAAGAAAGCGCTCTAATTATTTACCAGAATATTTGTTTATGTTATACTAACGACGTTTAAAAACGGAAAACAGTGGAGTGGAAGTCATGCGGGTAGTATCTGGCTCGAAAAAGGGGCATCCACTGCAGGCTGTGCCCGGTAAAGGCACGCGGCCTACGGTGGACAAAGTAAAAGAATCGATTTTCAATATCATCGGTCCCTATTTTGATGGGGGATTGGTGCTCGATTTGTATGCGGGAACAGGCGGGCTCGGTATTGAGGCGCTGAGCCGGGGAGCGGAAAAATGCATCTTTGTTGACGCGAATCGTAAGGCGGTTGGAGTGATCCTGCAGAATCTCGACTCGACAGGATTGAGAGGGCAGGCGGAGGTATACCGCAATGACGCGGATCGGGCTCTAAATGCACTGAAAAAGCGGGGAATCGCATTTGATATTGTGTTTCTCGATCCGCCGTATGCCGAGCAAAAAATCGAGAGCCAGGTCGCCATCATGGCGGATCACGGCCTGCTCGTTCCGGATGCTATGATCGTTGCCGAACACGATGCGGGAGACAAGCTGCGTGAACAAATCGGCAGCGTAGTTAAAGTAAGAGAAACAACATACGGTCAGACGACCATTACGATTTACCAAAACGAGGGGTAGACGACAAGGAGGGGGTATTATTGAGTATTGCAGTGTGCCCGGGAAGTTTTGATCCGGTTACATATGGACACCTCGATATTATCCAGCGGGGGACCAAAGTGTTTGATAAAGTTATTGTAGCGGTGCTTATCAATCGCAATAAAGTAAACCCGGTATTTACGATCGAAGAGCGTCTTGAGTTGCTGCGTGAAGTAACGAAGGGGATGCCGAACGTTGAAGTTGATACATTCAACGGTTTGCTTGTGGATTACATGCATACAAAAGGCGCAAAAGCCATTATCAAAGGCCTGCGCGCCGTATCGGACTTCGAATATGAGATGCAGATGGCGTCCATCAACCGTCTGCTCGACAACAAAATCGAGACATTTTTTATGATGACCAACAACCAGTATTCCTTTTTAAGTTCAAGCATCGTGAAAGAAGTCGGCAAATATGGCGCAGACGTCAGCAGCCTGGTACCGCCTGTAGTGGAAAAAGCGCTGCGTGAAAAGTTTGGAGAACCCCGCTAGGTCGGGGTTTTTTCGATGCTTATTTTTTGGCAAGCAGGGCTCCCAGATGTACCGATATGATGGTGAACAATAGCATTCCGGCACATACTAGCAGGGAAACCATCTGGGGGGGCGAGAGTGCCCAGAGTGATTCCTGCGCCGGATTGAATGCAGGAAGCCAGACAGGCAGCGCGCTTTGTGTTGTTTGTTGAAGCTTGTCGTACAAAAATGCTCCGATCGTGTACGTAAATGCAAAGGCGAGCATGGCATGGCAGATACGCGCGAACAGGAACGGCCAATAACGAATGTCTGTCTCGGCAAGCATGCTGGCGACCTGTGCATGTACAGATAGTCCGCCCCAGGCCAGCACCGCGCTTGTGATTGCCATGACAAGCGCGGGGGCCTGGGAGCCGAACAGCTCGCTGGCTTGTTTGGCGCCGAGCGTTACTTCAAACAATCCGTAGATAAACGCTTGGGCCGCTTCAAACGGATAACCGAAGAGAGCCAGCATTGCTCCAAGAAGAGCGGACAGCAGAGCGATGAGTTTCAATTTCATGAACAGGGTCAGTAATACAGAAAATAAAAGGATGAAACCTCCTACTACCATCTGTGTTTGCAGCGAGGTAGCCACGGCGTCTCCCATTAGTTTGCCGAACGACCTTCCGTCCTGAAGGCGAGCGTGATGCATGGAAGCGAGTGCCCGGTACAGGAGCGGTTTGGAACTGTCAGGTCGATACGGCGTACGTTCACCGTCCCGGTTATGCCGTGCCATAATCAGTCCAACAATGAGAGCGGTCGTGTAATGGGCAATAAGCAGCACAAGCCCTACTTTGGCGCTGTGAAAGAAGCCGATGGCAACGGCCCCGGTAATAAAAACGGGATCGGATGTCGTAGTATAAGATACGAGGCGCTCACCTTCAGCGCGTGAGATTAATTTTTTTTCGCGAAGGCGGACGGTCAGCTTAGCGCTGATCGGATAACCGGACGCAAATCCCATCGTCCAAACGAATGAACCGGGGCCGGGAATGTTAAACACAGGGCGCATGAGCGGTTCAAGCAGCACTCCCATAAAATGGGCGAGTCCCAGCCCGAGGAGAATTTCCGATGTAATAAAAAAGGGAAGAAGCGCGGGGAACACAACGTCCCACCAGATTTTCAGGCCGCGCAACGCTGCTAGAAATGATGCCTGGGGAAACAACAGCAGACTTGCTGCCAGAACAAACGAAATGACAGCGAACAGGGCAGTGTTAATGTACGGTTTTATGGAACGCATAGGCATTTCTCCTTACTCTCGTATGTATAGATCTGTCGTGCTACCGGGACGGACAGGGCCTATCCTTATATGTACGGGGCGAAAAAGCAAAATAGACCTGAACGGAAAACGGAGGGAATGGTATGCCGCGCATCGGATTGGCTTTAGGAGCAGGCGGCGCGCGAGGATTCGCGCATATCGGCGTTTTGGAAATACTTGAAAAGCACGGAATTGTGCCCGCTTATTTGTCGGGAAGCAGCATGGGAAGCCTGGTAGCGGCACTGTATTCGTGCGGATTTACACCGCAAATGTTGGAGAAGCTTGCAGTAAATTTAAAGCGGAAACACTGGTTGGACCTGTGTGTGCCCGGCATGGGATTTGTTACGGGAGAGAAGCTGCGTCATATCGTAAAACTGCTGACCCGAAATAAAACAATCGAAGAATTGGAACGTCCGTTGTCTATCGTCGCTACCGATCTGGTATCGGGCGAGCGGGTGGTGTTCACAGAGGGACCGATCCACGAAGCGGTACGTGCCAGTGTGTCGATTCCGGGTATTTTTGTACCGTACAAATTAGGGAGTAAGTTATTAGTAGATGGCGGAGTGGTCGATCGGGTGCCGATTGAGCTTGCGCGTAGCATGGGGGCCGAATTGACGATCGGTGTGGATGTATCGCTTGCCCCTTCGAATAGCCCGGTCCGTACGTTTTTTGACGTGATCTTCCAAACGATTGATGTGATGGAACGCGAGATTTTTCTTCACCGTACCGTTCATGCGGATATTATGATTCGACCGGATGTCGGGCGGTTTAGTTCGACATCCTTTACGAATATTGACGAGATTATCGAAGAAGGAAGAAAGGCGGCACGGCTGATGGTGCCGCACATTCAAGAGAAAATAGAAGATGGGAGGAAACGTGCATGATTGGCCGCCGGCGTTTTTTAGGGGGACGCTTTGCCCCCTTTATCGCCGCCGTGCTTGCTGCGGTGGTGATACTGGCCGTGGTGCTCTACCCGACCGACTATTATATTATTCGTCCCGGATCGGCGATTGAGCTTCAGCCGATGGTTACGGTTGAAGGAGGACAGAAAGATGAGAAGGGTATGCTTATGCTGACCACGGTTCGTATGAGCAAAGCCAATGTGCTGGGTTATTTGTACGCCAAAACCGACCCGTATGCGGATCTTGTGAAAGAGACGACGGTTCACAGCCCGCACGAAACGGACGAGCAGTACAACCTGCGGGAGCTGCAGGAGATGAAAAATTCACAGCAAAACGCTATGATTGCCGCATTCCGTAAAGCGGGACTGCCTGTAAAAGTCAACGAGCAGGGTGCTCTCGTTGTATTTCTTGTATCGGACATGCCTGCTAAGCAATACTTGAAAATCGGAGACGTGATTACGAAAGTAGATGACCGAGAGATCAAAAACGCGGCACAACTGCTCGCTGTATTGAAAGGAAGAAAAGCAGGGGAAACGGTTAAGTTAACGTTTATTCGGGACGGACAGGCTAAAACGGCGGACATCAAGCTAAAGGCATTCCCGAAAACGCCGGGGCAGAAAGAGACACGTGCCGGTATCGGCATTGCGTATCCAAATCCGGACGGCCCTACTACAAAGCGGGATATCGAATTGCCGAAGAAAGTGACGATTCAGTCTGAGAATATCGGCGGTCCGTCTGCGGGTATGATGTTTACGCTTGAAATTTTTAACCAGTTGACACCGGGCGATTTGACCAAGGGGTACCGTATTGCCGGGACAGGCACCATTAACGCCGACGGAAGGGTTGGGCCGATTGGCGGAGTGAAGCACAAAGTGCGTGCATCGGATAAGATGGAGGCCGACATTTTCTTTGCGCCGGATAATCCGACGCCGGCGGGAAGCAAGCAGCGTTCAAATTACGCAGATGCGAAGGCAGAGGCAGAGAAGCTTGGCACGAAGATGAAGATCGTGCCGGTGCGTACGTTGGATGATGCGATTAAATATTTGGAAAGTCTGCCGCCAAAGGGCGGCAAATAAAAGTCGTCATTCGCATTCAAAGTGCAGCGGGGGTTGCCAGTATTCCCGCTGCATTTCTTTTTGGCGCAGGTGCTCTGGAAATGCAAGAGCATACAGGGATCCGGCCTGAACATCCAGCGCAAGCATCGGGTGCTTGTTTTTACCGACACGGGTGATGACAGGGAGCGTGCTTGTTTCTTTCATTTTTTTCAGCAGGCGCTGGCCGACACGATTAAAGCCGAGGACGCGAATATACGCAGGTCCCTGGCCATTTACTGCAGCATTCATTTTCTTGCGCGTTAGATTGAACATACTATATAGAAGCAGGCGCTGCAGCCGCCCCCAGGTATAGCGTTTTGTTTTTACAGTCTCCATAAGCTCGCGGAACGAAGCAGCGCGGGGCAGCGCTGCAAGTAAGCGGTGTTCAATTCCCTCGTTCATCTCGTGGATAGCTCCTAGCTCGTCCGGCCAGCGGGTAAGCAATTGATGCTGAAGATATGGATAGAAAAGGTTCCATGTAACGGGAAAGCGTCCTGCCGCTTCCTCTTTCCGTAATATATCGCTTGTGCTGGCAGGCACGTATGGACGAATCGCTTCGATTCCGCCGGATGGCTGTTCGGCGATCAGCTTGCGCAATGCCGTTGCGCTGGCGATGCTCTGATCGGTGACCGTCATCTGATGGTAGCCTGCTTTCTGCCGCTTGATGGTGGCAGGGCGAATGGAGCTTCGCAGTCGATGAAGAGCCAGACAGTAATTCAAGCCAAGAATGTTATTTGGCTCGGCGGCGTGACTGCGTACCGTATCATCAACCAGGCCCGGAAGCGCTGCCTGAATCGCTTCCCCGTACGCGGCAGGATAGCTGAGTCCCTGTTCTAATCCCTGTCGCAATGCCTGCTGAAATGCGATCGGCTCATCGGCCAGAACAGCTGCCAATTCTTCTATCCAGGCAATCTCGCCGCTCTCCGATCCGAAGCATATTTCATTTACCACTCCGGTGGCGTGCAGCGTGGCGACCGCACCGAATGCGAATTGCTCGGCATTCTGTGTTGCATAGACAAACGGGATTTCGAGCACAAGGTCCACACCCAGGCGGAGCGCCATCTCGGTGCGCGCCCACTTGTTCACGATGGCCGGCTCTCCGCGCTGCAGAAAATGCCCGCTCATGACCGCCACGACCGCATCGGCACCGGTTTGCCTTTTTGATTCGGTGAAATGATAGGCATGGCCGTTATGTAAAGGATTGTATTCAACAACCATTCCAATTGTTTTCATGTTGCACTTCCTCCGCTTGGTATTTGTTTCAATAGTATAGGATTTGGGAAAGCAAAGGCAATGCCGGTTATTTATTCAAAATTATAGGGTGTCAAGATTGTTTCCTTGACATATTGTTCGAGGAAAAGTATAATAACTTTTGTTGCTTGAAATGAGGTGGCATCGTTATGAAATTGAAAAAAAACCAGCTGCTTCAGCTGCGGGGCGGCAAGCTTCCGATTGACGAGACGGTGGAGCTGAACCTTGCGCGGAAGCATCAGCAGCTTGTCGAGTCGAAGCCTGCCCGCTTTACCGGAGAAGCATATGCAGCAACGGGATTGTTTGTTGTAGAAGGCCGCTTATCCGGCGAGCTTACGATGGAATGCGCCCGCTGTCTGGCGAAGTTTCCGTACCGTTATGATGTAGGCGTGAAGGAAACATTTATGGATGAGAATCAGATTGAATTCGATGTAGACGAAGAAATGGAGATTCATCCGCTTAAAGACGAGGAAATCGATTTAACCCCGTATCTGGAAGGTGCGGTGCTCTTGTCGCTGCCACACACGCTGGTATGTAATGAAGATTGCAAAGGTTTATGCCCGGAATGCGGCACAAACCGCAACGAGAAAGACTGCGGCTGTGTAGTCGAACGCATCGATCCGCGGCTGGCTGTGCTGGGTGAACTTTTTGGAAAGCTAGACAAATAAAAGCTTTTCATTTACCTGAAAATCAGGTATGATGATTGTTGTGTTTTGATGGATAACTTGTCCCATCAAATAGATGCTTTGATTGTAATCTTGTGAAGGGGGTGGGATACATGGCAGTACCTCAAAGACGGACGTCGAAAACTCGTAAAAATAAGCGTCGGACTCACTTCAAGCTGGAAGTTCCGGGCATGGTAAAATGCCCTGAGTGTGGCGAAATGAAGCTGGCTCACCGCGTATGCAAAAGCTGCGGCACATACAAAGGAAACCAGGTTGTGAATAACGCTTAATAACCCAGGAGGCGAAAAATGAGCTCGATCATTTTCGTCTCCTTTTTTATTTCTGATCGTAAATTAAGAATATGCGGCTAAAAGATCCGTAGTTCTCCTTCAATTGTCCTATGGGGCGGGCAGCGTATACTTCCTCTTAGGAGCGTGCCCCGGTGACATGCCCATTCCTTCTTTCGGTCCGCCCTTCTGTGCTGTTCAGTATGCAGCTTCTTGTCTTATGTGCTCGAATGCTGACTAGTTTTCTGAAGTGGCAGGAATTTATTTTCCTTACGCGAAAATAAATGGCAAAATCGAAAAAAGAGCGTTGTTATTTCAAAACTTTTTTTATATACTGCTATTAGTAGCTGGTAATAAGAACGGTTGAGTACGTGGAGATACTATAGGTGGTGAAGCAGGATGGCTCGCCTTGCGAAGAAAGTTCGCCAGGAGGCACTGCACAATTTGCTTCTGGCAAGCCCGTTCTACACGGATGAAGAACTTGCCGCGCATTTTGGCGTTAGCATCCAGACCATTCGCCTCGACCGGCTGGAACTCGGCATTCCGGAAGTGCGGGAGCGAATAAAGAATGTGGCTAGAAAATCATTGGATGAAGTAAAGTCGCTTCCACTGGAAGAAATGGTGGGGGAATTGCTTGATATCGAGCTGGACTGTTCGGGGATTTCCCTGCTCGAGATTACTGAAGAACATATATTTTCCCGAACGCAGATTGCCCGCGGGCACCATATATTTGCCCAGGCCAATTCGCTGGCTGTTGCGGTTATTGACGCGGACGTCGTACTGACGGCTGCGGCGCGAATCCGCTATGTACGCCCGGTCCGCCTTGGAGAGAGGCTGGTGGCCAAAGCCACCGTTCGCGAGACGAAGGGCGAGCAGAGTAAAGTACGAGTGGAAACGAGGGTGCAGGACGAACTCGTATTCAGCGGAACGTTTCGCGTATTCCGTATGAGGGATTTCGACGCACAGACCAGTCGCAAACAGGAGGAAACATGATTATTGCAATAGATGCGATGGGAGGGGACTTAGCTCCCACCTCGAATGTTAAAGGCGCCATTGAAGCCGCGCGTGAGATGCCGGACGTGAGAATCGTGCTTGTCGGCGACGAAGCCCGGCTTGCGCCAATGCTTGCACAGGCGCCGAAAAATATTGAAATTAGGCATGCGGCCGAAACGATTGAAGCTGATGAAGAACCTGTCAAAGCGGTACGCCGCAAACGGGATTCTTCGCTTGTCCTCGGCGTGACAATGGTAAAAAACAAAGAAGCGGACGTTATCATTTCCGCAGGCAATACCGGCGCATTCATGACGGCGGCCCTGCTTATCACCGGGCGAATTAAAGGCATTGACCGTCCGGCCCTAAGCCCGATTGTACCTACAACCGACGCGGCCGGCGTTATGATTCTTGATGCGGGAGCTAACATGGATGCACAACCTAAACATTTACTGCAGTATGCGATTATGGGCAGCATCTATGCGGAAAAAGTAATGGGTGTAGCACGTCCGCGCGTCGGTTTGTTGAATGTCGGCACAGAAGAAAAAAAAGGAAATGATTTAACTAAAGAAGCGCATAGCCTGCTAAAAGAAAGCTCGCTGAATTTCATCGGCAATGTTGAAGCGCGGGATATCATGGAGCATGTCTGTGATATTGTTGTCTGTGACGGTTTTTCAGGGAATATTCTGCTAAAGACGATGGAAGGCATGGCCAAGACGATGATGTCGGTCATGAAAGAAGAATTTACGCGCACAATTACAAGTCAACTTGCAGCGATGATGCTGCGTCCGGGCCTCCGGCGGGTAAAAAACCAGATGGACTATGCCGAGTATGGCGGAGCGTTATTGATGGGGGTGCAGGGCACCTGCATTAAAGCACACGGCTCTTCAAATGCCCGTGCCATTCATGCTGCCATCAGGCAGGCGAAGAAATTTGTCGAACATGACGTCAACAGTCTGATTGCAAGAGAAATTCAGGGGGAAAGCAGGGATGAATATGTTTAAAGCGCAGCGGGCGGCCGGAATTCTGGGAACAGGACGTTATTTGCCGGAGAAAGTTATAACAAACGCGGATCTGGAGAAAATGGTCGATACATCGGACGAATGGATTGTGACCCGAACGGGAATCAAGGAAAGAAGAATGGCCCGCCAAGATGAGACATCTTCCGATATGGCAACTCATGCCGCACGGCAAGCGCTGGACAAAGCGGGAATTGTAGCTGAGCAGGTGGATTTAATCATCGTTGCCACGGTAACGCCCGATATGTTCTTCCCTTCCACGGCCTGTATCGTACAGGAGAAACTGGGTGCAAAGCGGGCGGCTGCATTCGACTTGTCGGCGGCCTGCTCCGGATTTTTGTACGGAACATCGGTAGCCGCCCAGTTTGTCGCCAATGGGCTGTACCGTTACGTGCTTGTAGTCGGTGTTGAGGCGCTTTCGAAAATCGTTGACTGGACGGACCGCAATACGTGTGTATTATTTGGTGACGGAGCCGGAGCGGCGGTTATTGGTCCGGTGGAAGAAGGCTTGGGATTTCTTTCCTTCGAACTGGGCGCAGATGGAGGCGGTGCCGAACTGCTGAAATTAGGAGCAGGAGGTTCACGCATTCCGGTACCGAAAGTGGAGCCGGGAAGTCGGGAGAACTATATCCATATGGCTGGCGGAGAAGTGTTCAAGTTTGCGGTACGGGCGATGAATACGGCATCCGACCAGGCGCTTTTGAAAGCGGGCATTACAAAAGAAGATGTCGATTTCCTTGTCCCGCACCAGGCGAATCTCCGTATTATCGATTCAGCCGTTAAACGCTTGGGATTGCCTTATGACAAAGTAGTAGTGAATTTAAATCGCTATGGTAATATGTCATCGGCTTCCATTCCGGTTGCGTTGGATGAAGCTGTCAGCGAAGGACGCATTAAAGAAGGCGACACGTTGGTGCTTGTCGGATTCGGCGGCGGGCTAACGTGGGGTGCCTCGGTAATGAAGTGGTCGACCAAGGAAAAGAAGGAGGAAGAATGATGGGCAAGACAGCGTTCATTTTTCCCGGGCAGGGATCACAATATGTAGGCATGGGCGCCGAGCTATATGAGAAAGAAGCTGCAGCGAAAGCGGTATTTGATGAAGCGGACCGGGCACTTGGCGTCTCGCTTTCCACGCTTTGCTTCGAAGGGCCGGAAGAAGAGTTGCGTCTGACCGCCAATACACAGCCGGCCATTTTGACGACGAGTGTGGCGGTGCTTAAAGTATTGAAGGAAAAGCTAAATATTGTTCCGGATTATGTAGCGGGGCACAGCCTTGGCGAGTATTCAGCGCTGGTAGCGGCTGACGCGCTGACATTTGCGGATGCAGTCCAGATTGTTCGGGCACGCGGCCGATATATGGAACAGGCTGTGCCAGCGGGACAGGGAGCCATGGCGGCTGTCATGGGAATGGACCGCGAACCATTGGATGAAGTATGCCGAAAAGTCACAGAAGCGGGCCGTCCGGTGCAACTGGCCAATTTGAACTGTCCGGGGCAGATTGTTATTTCCGGCAGTGCGGAAGGCGTGGAAGAGGCAGGAGCCGCCGCTAAGGCAGCCGGTGCAAAGCGGGTGATTCCGTTGAACGTAAGCGGACCGTTCCACTCCATGCTTATGGAGCCAGCGGCGGAGAAGCTTTCACAGACGCTTGCCGGCTATACGATTAAGGATGCGCAGGTAGCGGTCGTGGCTAATGTCTCAGCCAGCGGCGTACAAACAAAAGAAGAAATTAAAGAATCTTTGATTCAGCAAGTCGCTTCTCCGGTGCTATGGGAAGACAGTGTGCGCTACATGCTTGACAAAGGTGTCGATTTATTTATCGAGATCGGCCCGGGCACGGTTCTGTCAGGACTGGTTAAGAAAGTGGATCGTAAAGTGAAAACGCTGGCAATTCAAGATATAACGACACTTGAAAAGGCGCTTGAACAACTGCAAATGAAAGAATAGGAGGAGAGATCATGCTGGAAGGAAAAGTAGCGCTTGTCACCGGCGCATCCCGCGGGATTGGCCGTGCGATTGCGCTTGAGCTGGCCCGTCAGGGAGCCGATGTAGCCGTCAACTATGCCGGAAACGAAGCGGCCGCACGCGAAGTGGCGGACGAAATCGCCAAGCTGGGCCGACGTGCCATTGTAGTAAAGGCGAACGTGGCGGATGCGGGTGAAGCGGAAGCCATGGTCAAGCAAACAATCGACGAGCTGGGCAAGCTGGACATTCTGGTGAACAATGCGGGGATTACCCGCGACAACCTGCTCATGCGCATGAAAGAAGAAGAGTTCGATGAAGTCATTGCCACCAACCTCAAAGGCGTGTTCAATTGCACCAAAGCGGTGACGCGTCCAATGATGAAGACGCGGAGCGGGCGCATTATCAATATCTCTTCCGTCGTTGGCGTAATGGGCAACCCGGGACAGACGAATTATGTGGCAGCCAAAGCCGGTGTTATCGGTATGACGAAGTCGGTCGCACGTGAATTGGCCAGCCGAGGCATTACAGTGAATGCTGTCGCGCCGGGATTTATTGAAACGGATATGACGTCCGTGCTCGGTGATGATACGAGGGAATCGCTGCTTACGCAGATTCCGCTCGGCCGCCTCGGCAAGCCGGAAGATATCGCCGATACGGTGGCGTTTATTGCTTCTGAGAAAGCAAGCTATATTACAGGTCAAGTTTTTCATGTTGACGGTGGCATGTACATGTAAGACAAAGTATAATAGACAAATAATTATGTTTTGAGAGGAGGTGAAGACAGTGGCAGATACATTCGATCGTGTAAAAAAAATCATCGTGGATCGCCTCGGCGTTGATGAATCCGAAATCAAAGAAGAAGCTTCATTTAAAGACGATCTCGGCGCAGACTCTCTTGATGTCGTAGAATTGGTGATGGAACTCGAGGATGAGTTCGATTTGGAGATTTCCGACGAAGACGCAGAGAAAATCACGACTGTGGGTGATGTGATCAAATACATAGAGGCCCACAAGTAAGATAGGCGCTGCTTCAGGAAAAGTCCCGTATACGTATGCGGGACTTTCTCCTCATTGTGGGTTATATACCAGTTTCTCATTATAAAGAACTGTTATTATATTTCGAGGTGAAACTATGAAAAATCGCGTAGTAGTAACAGGCATCGGAGCGGTCACGCCGCTCGGAAACAATGCCAAAGCTTTCTGGGAAGGGCTGCTTACCGGCAAATCCGGTGTCGATTATATTACCGCATTTGATACGGAAGGCTATTCAACCAAATTTGCAGCTGAAGTGAAAGACTTTAATCCAGAAGATTATATGGACAAAAAAGACATCAAGCGTACGGATCGTTTCGTGCAATTTGCGATCGCTGCGGCAAAAATGGCCGTGGAAGACGCAGGGCTTGAGATTACCGAAGAAAACGCAGAAAATATAGGAGTATACATCGGCTCCGGTATCGGCGGTTTGGGCACGTGGGAAGAGCAGCATACGCTGCTGATAGAGAAAGGGCCGCGGCGCGTAAGTCCATTTTTCGTGCCAATGATGATTGCCAATATGGCCTCTGGTCAGGTATCCATTACCCTGGGAGCCAAGGGACCAAACAGCGCGGCCATTACTGCATGTGCCAGTGCGACGAATTCGATTGGCGACGCATTTAAAATTATTGAGCGCGGTATCGCTGATGTTATGATTACGGGTGGTACGGAAGCATCGATCCGTCCGATGGCAGTGGCCGGGTTCTCCAATGCGAAAGCTCTTTCTTCACGCAATGATGAACCTAAAAAGGCCAGCCGTCCGTTTGATAAAGACCGCGACGGGTTTGTTATGGGTGAAGGAGCAGGGATCATTATTCTAGAATCGCTGGAGCATGCTAAGAAACGAGGGGCGACTATTCTGGCCGAGATTATCGGCTATGGCATGAGCGCGGACGCCTATCACTTAACCCAGCCGGCACCGGGCGGTGAAGGCGCGGCGCGGGCGATGAAAGCGGCGTTGAAAGATGCGGAAATTAAGCCGGAAGAAGTAGACTATATCAATGCGCATGGTACATCTACTGAATACAACGATAAATTCGAAACGATGGCCATAAAAGCTGCGCTGGGCGATGCCGCTTACAAAGTAGCCATCAGTTCCACCAAGTCCATGACGGGCCATCTGCTGGGCGCTGCAGGCGGAATTGAAGCGATTGCCTGTGTACTTGCACTGCGCGATCAGATTGTGCCGCCGACCATTAACTATGAAACACCTGATCCGGAATGTGACCTTGATTATGTGCCGAACGAAGCAAGAAAGATGGATATAAATGTAGCCATGTCCAATTCGCTTGGCTTCGGCGGACACAATGCAACCATTGTCTTTAAAAAATATATAGACTGATACCGTTTTGGTGGTGAATAAGGTAGTGGATTTTGCAGGATTACAAAAAGAAATCGGAGTGCGCTTTAAAAGCGAAAAGCTTCTCCGCCAGGCGTTTACCCATTCGTCGTATGTAAACGAGCACCGCGGCAAGCTATTCCAGGACAACGAGCGCCTGGAGTTTCTCGGTGACGCGGTGCTGGAGCTGACCGTCTCCCAATTTCTTTACACCCATTTTCCAAAAATGTCCGAAGGAGAATTAACGAAGCTCAGAGCCGCCATTGTCTGTGAACCGTCCCTCGTTATGTTTGCGAATCAGCTTAAATTCGGCGAGTTGATTTTGCTTGGCAAAGGGGAGGAACTGACCGGAGGAAGGCTCCGCCCCGCACTGCTTGCGGACGTGTTTGAAGCATTTATTGGCGCATTGTATCTGGATCAAGGGCTGGATTCGGTGTTCCGTTTCCTGGAAAAATATGTGTATCCCCGAATTAATAATGGTGAATTTACCCGGGTTACCGACTACAAAAGCCAATTGCAGGAGTTTGTGCAGCGGGACGGACTCGGGGAAATTCAATATCGCATCGTGCAGGAGCGGGGCCCTGCGCATAGCCGTGAGTTTGTCTCCGAAGTGCTGCTCAACGGTGACGTACTCGGCCAGGGATCAGGCCGTTCGAAGAAGGAAGCCGAGCAGCATGCTGCCGCTATGGCAATGAAGCACCTCGCGGTAAAACAGTAAAGGTGACAGGGAAGATATGAAACAGCATGTAAACATCGCATTGTTTGTGCCGCATCAGGGATGTCCGAAGGATTGCGTGTTTTGCAACCAGTCACGGATTACGGGGCGGAAACGGGAAAGTCTGCTGACGGAAGAGACGGTGCGGCGTTCCATCGAGGAGCAACTGTCAACCGTCCGTGCTGGCCAACAGGTCGAAATCGCGTTTTTTGGCGGCAGCTTTACCGGACTGCCCCGCGGCTACCAGACAATGCTCTTATCGGTAGCAAAGGAGTATGCGGCGACGGGCCGGGTGCACGGCATTCGCCTGTCAACGCGTCCGGATTACATTACGCCCCATATTATGGAGTATCTGCTCTCCTATGGGGTCACCACGGTAGAGCTTGGCTGCCAGTCGCTTGACGATGAAGTGCTTGCGCTGTCAAAAAGAGGGCATACGGCGGCACAGGTAGAGCGAGCAGTACAGATTATCCGGCAGTATCCGTCAATCCGGCTGGGCCTGCAAATTCTTCCCGGACTTCCGGGGGATACACTTGAAAAAAGCGTATCTACGGCCAGAAAGGTTGTAGAGCTTGCCCCTGATTTTGTACGCATTTATCCGGCGTTGGTCATTGCCGGAACGGAGCTTGAGTGGTTGTATGCAACGCATCAATACCAGCCGTTATCGGTGGAAGAAGCCGTGCAATGGACGGCGGAAATTTGGCTTCCTTTGCTTAAGGCGGGTATTCCTGTCATCCGTATGGGGCTGCATGCCTCGGATGATTTGCGCAGCAAGGGCACCGTGCTGGCCGGTCCATTCCATCCTTCGTTTCGTCAATTGGTCGAAGAGGAGTTGTTTCATCGTTTGCTGAAGCGAATGATGGAGGGGATCGGACAGACTGCCGCTGCTTCGCTGGAAGTTGCGATCCATCCCGCAGACGAAACGGCACTGCGTGGCCGCAAAGGAGAGAATTGGAGAGAGGTGGCAGCTTTTCTTGCAGATGCCGGTGTTCACGCTTCGCTGACGCTGGACAGAAGTTTATCGCGCCAGCAGTTGAGCTTTCGGGAAGAAGGCGGAACCTTCCGGACGCTTTTCTTTACCGATTTATAAGAGAATCCGGCCCTTCGGTCGATTTGAAGCTGAGAAGAACGAGGCAGTCTGGACGCCTGAGGATGCGCATCCTCCCTGGGTCGCGTCAGGCCCTCGTTTTTTCTGTGAAAATCGTGA
>NZ_BJXX01000066.1 GCF_007991215.1 Aneurinibacillus danicus | reverse complement strand
CCCTTTCTCTCATTTTCATGTCCGGGTTGCGGCTGAGACGCCATGGCGGTTCTTTGTGTATAGTGACATCTCTTTGTGACAGTGATACATTCTTATAAGAGAAAGCCGCTTGATAGGGACTACCCCTACATCCGGGCGGTGACAAGGAGGATGAGGAGCGAATCTATGTATTTAAAGCGCCTCGAAATTACAGGGTTTAAATCGTTCGCCGACCGTACGGAACTGGAGTTCGTGCCCGGCGTGACGGCCGTTGTCGGCCCTAACGGCAGCGGCAAAAGCAACATCTCGGATGCTATCCGCTGGGTGCTTGGTGAGCAGAGTGCTAAATCGCTGCGCGGCGCAAAAATGGAGGACATTATTTTCTCCGGGAGCGATTCGCGCAAGCCGGTTAATTTCTGTGAAGTGTCGCTGACACTTGACAACACCGATCAGCAGATAAAGATGGATTTCTCTGAAGTTACCGTTACCCGCAGAGTCTATCGCTCGGGTGAAAGCGAATATTATATTAACCGACAGAGCTGCCGGCTGCGCGATATTATCGAATTATTCATGGACACAGGCGTTGGCAAAGAGGCGTATTCCGTTATCGGCCAGGGACGGATTGAAGAGATTTTGAGCACGCGTTCCGAAGACCGCCGAGCGCTCTTTGAGGAAGCGGCCGGGATTGTCAAATATAAAGCACGCAAAAAAGAAGCGGTAAAAAAACTGGACGAGACCGAGCAAAACCTTGTGCGTGTGCAGGACATCATGGGTGAAATCGAGGAGCAAATCCAGCCGCTTGCCGAACAAGCCGAGAAAGCACGCACGTATTTATCGCTGAAAGAAACGCTCGCCCAATATGAAATCGGTTTGTATGTAAAGCAGTTCGATTTGCTGCATGCTGAATGGGAAGAGACGAAATCGCTCGTGGAAAAACTTACGAGCGAGCAGATCGAGCGGTCGGCTAGCATCAACCGGATGGAAGCCCAAACGGCCGACTTGCGCGCATTTGTGAGCGAACAGGATCAGGTGCTTGAAGAATTGCAGCAGCGCCTGCTTACCGTCACTGAAGAAGGAGAGAAAAAAGAAGGGCTTAGGGAAGTGCTCCGTGAACGTCTGCGCAATTACAGCCAAAACAAACAGGACGCCCGCAGCAAAGCAGTAGCGCTTACTGAGAAGCAGGAGGCGCTGCGTATACAGATTGCGGAGGCGGCACAGCAGGTAAAAGCAGCTGAAGAGCAGGTTGCAGAGCTGACAAAGGAACTGCAGTTGGAGCAGAAAAGATATATGAATTTCGCCAGATTTTCCGATGGTGACATCGAGCGCCTAAAGGCCGACTACTTCGATATCTTGAATCAAATGGCATCCATGCGCAATGAAATCCGCCATCATCAGCAGGCGCTCGAGATGAACCAACAGCGCTGGGAACGTCTCGAATCTAGCAATCAGCAGCTCATTGAGCAGAAAGAAAGCCTGACCAGCCGACGCACCGAATTGGAAGATGAGCTGGCTTCGGTGTCTAAGCGCCTGGCCGAAAATATGGACGCGTTTAAAAAGAAAATGGCGGCGCAAAAAGAACAGGCAGCTCAAAAATCGCGTTGGCTTCAAGCGTTGCGTGAAGGCGAGCAAAAACTAAACGGTATGCTTTCGCGCCGTGACGTAATAAAAGAGATGCAGGCTGATTTTTCCGGATTCATGCAGGGTGTCAAGGAAATTCTAAGAGCGCGCGAACAAGGCTTTGCAGGCGTGGAAGGTGCGGTGGCTGAGCTGATTTCCGTTGAAAAGCAGTATGAGACGGCAATCGAAATTGCACTGGGCGGCGCCTTACAGCATGTCGTGGTGGAAAATGAAGCGGTAGGGCGCCGAGCCATCGGGCTTTTAAAGCAGCGTCGAGCTGGACGGGCTACATTCCTGCCGCTTGATGTCATTAAGCCGCGTCAGATACCGGCGGGCGAGCGCGCCCGTGTACAGGAGATGGACGGTGTCGTTGGTGTGGCGGCGGAGTTGGTTCGCTGTGCGGAACGATATCAGTCTATCGTTTATAATCTTTTAGGCAATGTAATGATTACCGAAACGCTTGAGCAGGCCAACGCGGTCGCCCGAGCCCTTCAGTACCGCTACCGCATTGTGACGCTTGAAGGCGATGTTGTCAACCCGGGCGGCTCGATGAGCGGTGGGTCCGTGCAGCAGAAATCGAATCAATTGTTGGGGCGTCAGCGTCAACTCGAACAATTGGAAGAGGAGATTGCCCGTCAGAAGCAGGCCAATGAAGAGTTCTATACCCGGTTAGAAGCGATAGCCGCAGAAGAAGAAGTCTGGATACAAGAGCAGGAACAGATGCGTGCAGCAGGCGAGCAGCTTCGCTTCAGAGAGCAGGAGATAAAAGGGCTGCTGCGTGAGCTGGACCATTCAGAGAAAACGATTGCGGAACGCTGGGAGTTCTTCCAGCAGGATCAAGCTGTGCTGGACAAAGAGCGTGAGCAGGCCAAGCATCGCATCGCGGCAATCGAAGAAGAACTGGAAGAGCTGGCGATTGCCGAACAAGAGAAACAGCAGGAAATTGAAGCGGCGGAGAGAAGCAAAAAAGAAAAGGAAACAAACAAAGAAGCGCTGAACGATCGTATTACCGAATTGAAAGTGCAGGTAGCGACGCGCAAGGAACAATATGAAGCGCGTCTTTTAGAATATAACCGCCTGGAAAAAGATCTGCAGGAAGTGACTGCCGAGCTTAGCGCGACGACGAAGACACTGCTTCTGCTCGATTCGGGCACCGCTACAAGCGATGAGGAGGAAGAGAAGCTCGATCGGGAAATCCGTGCCCTGCGCGCCGAGAAAGAGCAGTACAGCGCCCACATTCAGGAACAACGCAAGAAACGGCAGGATGTTCAGGCACGTTTGGCTGAGCAGGAAGCGGAAGTAAAAGAGATGCGCCGCCAGCTTAAAAGCGTGGAAGAAAATCTCTACAGGCATGAGGTTAAAGTCGAGCGTATGGACGTGGAGCTGGATAATCTGTTGAACAAGCTCCGGGAAGAGTACGAGCTGAGCTACGAGATGGCCAAGGCGAACTATCAACTGCCCGATGATGTGGAGGAAGCGGCCAAGACGGTCAAGAGTATAAAACAGCAAATTACCGCACTCGGCACAGTCAACGTAGGCTCAATTCAGGAGTACGAACGACTGCATGAGCGGCAGGAATTTCTGCTGTCACAGCACCGCGATCTAAGCGAAGCAAAAGCGACGCTGTACCAGGTTATTGCTGATATCGAGGCGGAAATGTCGCGGCGGTTTAAAGAAACGTTCGATGCGATTCGCGCTCAGTTCCAACAAGTTTTCACGCAATTGTTTGGCGGCGGCCGGGCAGACTTGCAGCTATCCAATCCGGATAATCTTCTTGAGACCGGGATCGAAATTGTGGCCCAGCCTCCCGGAAAGAAACTTCAGTATCTTGCGCTTCTCTCCGGCGGGGAAAAAGCACTGACCGCCATCGCGCTTCTCTTTTCCATTCTGCGGGTAAAACCGGTGCCGTTCTGCGTACTCGATGAAGTGGAGGCGGCATTGGACGAAGCGAACGTTTCGCGTTTCTCCCAGTACCTGCGGGAATTCTGTGAGAAAACGCAGTTTATCGTCGTTACACACCGGCGCGGGACGATGGAGGGCGCTGACGTGCTGTACGGCGTAACGATGCAGGAATCCGGAGTATCGAAGCTTGTTTCCGTCCGTCTTGAAGACGAGACGATGGTGTCATAAATCTCAGGAAGAAAGGAAGCATGACATGAGTTTCTTTAAAAAGCTGAAAGAAAAAATCTCCGGTCAGACGGAAGCGATTACGAATAAATTTAAGGAAGGTCTGATGAAAACGCGCGGCGCGTTTGAAAAAGTGGAGGATTTGGTGCGCCGCTATAAGCGCATTGACGACGAGTTTTATGAAGAATTGGAAGATATTTTAATCTCCGCCGACGTCGGTGTTAACACGGTGATGGAGCTGGTCGATGATTTGCGCAACGAAGCGCGCAAGCAAAGAATTGAAAATGCACATGAGTTGCAGCCTGTCCTCTCAGAGAAACTGGTTGGACTTCTGCAGGGAAAAGATGAAGATACGTCGCTGAATATTGAAGATGGACGCCTTAACATCATCTTGTTTGTCGGTGTGAACGGCGTCGGCAAGACGACCACCATCGGCAAGATGGCACATATGCTCAAAAGTCAGGGCAAAAAAGTGCTGCTGGCTGCAGGGGACACATTCCGTGCAGGTGCGATCGACCAGCTTGAAGTCTGGGGTGAGCGTGTTGGCGTAGAAGTGGTCAAGCAGCAGCAAGGTTCCGACCCCGCTGCCGTTATTTATGATGGTATTCATACCGCCAGGGCGCGAAAAGCGGACGTCCTGCTGTGCGACACGGCCGGTCGTCTACAGAATAAGGTAAATCTGATGGAAGAGCTTGCAAAGATTAAGCGGGTCATCTCCCGCGAAGTTCCGGATGCGCCGCATGAGACGCTGCTCGTGCTGGATGCGACTACCGGCCAGAACGCGCTTAGCCAGGCGAAAGCGTTCAGCCAATCTGCTGAATTGTCGGGCATCGTACTGACAAAGCTTGACGGTACAGCGAAAGGCGGCATCGTCATCGCCATTCGCAACGAATTGCAGGTACCGGTCAAATATGTCGGCCTCGGTGAGAAAATGGACGATCTGCAGCCGTTCAATGCTGAACAATTCGTCCATGCGCTGTTCGCCACATCGATCGAAAAAGAGATGGAACAAGAAGAAGAGTAAAGAGAAAATGCTTGACACTTATTCATCACTTCTGTATGATTATGTCCTGTAAAGGAATTGATCTTTACACGAATTTCCGTACACGGGGGCAGATCCCATGCTGGAGGAAACCACGCGTCTGCATTTATTGTACGACTTTTACGGCAAACTGCTGAAAGACAGGCAGCGCAAATACTTTGAGATGTATTACCGCGACGACCTGTCGCTCGGCGAAATCGCGGAGATTGAGGACATCAGCCGTCAGGCGGTGTTCGAACAGGTGAAGCGGATTGCCAAGACGCTCGAAGATTATGAACGCAAGCTCGGTCTTCTGGCGCGTTACGAAAAACGGCGCGCTTTACTCGAAGAACTGCAACGGGAATTGTCTACAGAAGAGCCACAAGAGTTGCATTCACTGGAAATCGTGCGCAAGCTTCTTGCGTTAGAAATGGAGATAGATTAGGAGGCGGACCATGGCGTTTGAAAGCTTAGCCAGCCGACTGCAATCCACGTTTGACAAGCTGCGCGGCAAAGGGAAAGTCACGGAAGAAGACGTTACCAAGGCGATGCGCGAAGTGCGTCTTGCCCTGCTGGAAGCGGACGTTAACTTCAAAGTCGTAAAAGAATTTGTAAACCGCGTCAAAGAGCGGGCCATTGGGCAGGATGTGCTCAAGAGTCTTACGCCTGGCCAGCAGGTCATCAAGGTCGTAAACGACGAGTTGACCGAGTTGATGGGCGGAGGGCAGAGTAAACTTGCCGTAGCCAGCCGGCCTCCGACAGTCGTTATGATGGTCGGCCTGCAGGGTGCGGGTAAGACGACGACGACGGGGAAGCTGGCCAACTACCTGCGTGGAAAGCAAAACCGCAAACCGTTGCTTGTTGCTTGCGATATCTACCGTCCGGCTGCAATTAAGCAGCTTGAAGTTGTCGGGAAGCAGTTGAATATCCCCGTGTTTTCGATGGGGGATAAGGTAAGTCCGGTCGAAATCGCCAGGGCGGCGATTGCGCATGCAAAAGAGCAACATTTCGATTACGTGCTAATCGATACCGCCGGGCGCCTGCACATTGACGAGACGCTGATGGGCGAGCTGCAGGAGATAAAAGAGGCAACCAGGCCGAACGAGATTCTGCTTGTGGTAGATGCCATGACAGGTCAGGATGCTGTCAATGTGGCGGAAAGTTTCAATAACCAGCTTGATTTGACAGGCGTTGTGCTGACCAAGCTGGATGGTGACACCAAAGGTGGTGCTGCGCTCTCCGTTAAGTCCGTAACTGGCACGCCGATTAAGTTTGTCGGTATGGGTGAGAAGATGGACGCGTTAGAGCCGTTTCATCCGGATCGAATGGCCAGCCGGATTCTCGGCATGGGCGATGTGCTCACGCTTATTGAGAAAGCGCAAATAGACGTAGACGAAGTGAAAGCGAAAGAACTCGAGCGCAAAATGCGCAACGCTGAATTTACGTTTGAGGATTTTCTGGAACAGATGGCGCAAGTCCGTAAGATGGGACCGCTTGATGAGTTACTGAATATGATGCCGGGCATGAACAAAATCAAAGGCATGAAAGATTTGAAAGTCGACGAGAGTGCCTTAAATCGCGTCGAAGCGATCGTCCGGTCTATGACGACCCAGGAGAAACAGCAGCCGGAAATCATCAATTCCAGCCGCCGCAAGCGCATCGCGAAAGGAAGCGGCACGACTGTTCAGGAAGTAAATCGGCTCATCAAGCAGTTTGAAGATATGCGCAAGATGATGAAGCAGTTTACAAAAATGACGGACAAAGCGAAGAAAAAAGGCGGGGGCTTCAGGTTTCCGTTCTTTGGGCAATAACATTGTGTTTGTTTGAAACTAAGTCTTTTCATTTATGGATGACTTTGTTAAAATAACTAATTAGTGTGCAAAACACAACTTGGAGGGAATAACAAATGGCAGTAAAAATTCGTTTAAAACGTATGGGTCAAAAGAAAGCCCCTTTTTATCGTGTGGTAGTAGCAGATTCTCGCGCGCCGCGTGATGGCCGCTTCATCGAAGAAATCGGAACATACAATCCGGTAGCGCAGCCAGCGCAAGTTGAAATCGACGAAGAAAAGGCAATGAAATGGCTGACTACAGGCGCTCAACCGACAGACACGGTTCGCAGCTTGTTTCGTAAGCAAGGTCTGCTGCAAAAGTTCCACGAAGTAAGAAACAGCAAAAAGTAGTCCATTCTATTCAAGCGGGAGGATTAACGGGTGAAATCATTAATTGAAGTGATTGCCAAAGCTCTTGTTGACCATCCCGACGCCGTGTCGATTGAAGAGGTGACGCAGGAGGGCAGCACTGTCTACCGATTGTCCGTTCATCCGGATGATATGGGCAAGGTGATCGGAAAGCGGGGGCGCATTGCTAAGTCTCTTCGCACTGTCGTGGGCGCGATGGCCATGAAAGAAAACCAGCGCGTGACGATCGAAATTGTATAGAAAGCATAGATAAAAGCTGGGAGAAAACATCCCAGCTTTTCTTAGCGTTAAACGGAGGTTACCATGATGCTGACAGTGAAACGCAAAGTGAAAGTCATGATGGTATTGACCGAGACATCGCGCAAACAGATGCAGGAAGAGTTCGCCGACATGCGCAAGCGTTACGAACTGGAGCTTGAACAGCTGAATTTCCAGGCTAAAAAATTACTGCAGGAAGCGCAGCGGAAAGGGCGGGATGCGCTTGAGATTGTTCAGCGTCGGCTGACCCAGGAGAGGCAGGCGCGCGAAGAGAAGCTATCCCAGGTTTCTTTCCAGTTGGACCAACTGGCCAATCTCCCGCTCGGCAGCGAGCTTCACTATACAACGGTCGAGAGCGACGTGGAGGTAAAAGTCGGCGATGATTGGGGAAAGGTAATGACAGGCACAGAAATTGTGCTGCAGGACGGAATTGTGAAAGAAATTCGCGAAAGGGGAACAGAAGCGTGAGCGGAGAGTTTTTCACCGTAGGCAAGCTAGTAAACACGCACGGCATCCGCGGCGAGGTCCGCGTCATTTCGGAAACGGACTTTCCGGAAGAGCGGTACCGGGAAGGCAGCGTGCTGTATTTGTTTCACCCGGAGATGAAAAAACCCGTGCCACTGACAATCGATTCGGCGCGTGTGCATAAAAATTTTTATCTACTGACATTTAAAGGGCATCCGTATATACAGGACGTGGAAAAATATAAAGGCGGCGTATTAAAAGTAAGAGCGGAAGATCGTGACGAATTGCCGGAAGGGGAGTTCTACTTTCAGGATATCATTGGCTGCGAAGTGTTTACAGAAGAAGGCGAGAGGCTGGGTGTCGTTAAAGAAATCCTCCAGCCGGGGGCCAATGATGTCTGGGTGGTTAAGCCGGATAAAGGAAAAGACATTCTTCTGCCGTATATCGATGAAGTCATCAAGCAAATCGACGTGGCAAACAAAAGGATTACTGTGCACTTGCTTGAAGGATTGATTTAGGAGGCTGGCTTACAGGCATGAAGATTGATATTTTAACGCTGTTTCCCGAGATGTTCGAGGGCGTTCTTGGGGCAAGCATTGTAGGTAAAGCTGCGCAAAAAGGTCTTGTCTCGTTTCGCCTGGTGAATTTTCGCCAGTACTCGGGCAATAAGCATGGACAGGTAGATGATATGCCGTACGGAGGCGGTGGAGGTATGGTGCTGAAACCGGAGCCGATTTTTCGTGCTGTCGAGTCACTGACCGAATCGGGAGCTAAAACAGGCGGAGAGATCGAGGCTATATCCGATTCAAAGAAGCCGCCGCGTGTTGTTTTGCTCTGTCCCCAGGGAAAGCGATACAATCAGAAATTGGCGGAAGAGCTGGCTTGCGAGGACCATCTCATCTTTATCTGCGGTCATTATGAAGGATATGATGAACGCATCCGTGAACATCTAGTAACGGATGAAATCTCCATCGGGGATTATGTGCTGACCGGCGGAGAGCTGCCGGCTATGGTTATTATCGATAGCGTGGTGCGCCTGCAGGAAGGAGCGCTCGGCAATGCGAAGTCTGCGGCAACCGACTCTTATAGTACCGGGCTTCTGGAACATCCGCATTATACCCGTCCCGCTGAGTTTCGCGGCTGGAAGGTGCCTGACGTGCTTCTATCCGGCCACCATGAAAAGATTGAAAAGTGGCGGCTTAAAGAGTCGCTGCGCAGAACGCTTACGCGCAGACCTGATCTGCTTGAAGAACTTGAGGAAACAAAAGAAATAAAAAAAATGGTAGAAGAGCTTAAACAAGAGTTGTAACCAGGATTCGGTTATGATATGATATTTCTTGTGAGCCGATTTGGTTCGGATTAAGATGGTCCTCTTCCTATTGTGAGGTTGCGGTGTCGAACACGGCCGTCTACTTCGCATACGGAATGAACATCTGCTGGAAGGAGGAAACCTCATGCAACATATCATTCGTGAGATTACCCAGGCGAACATGAAACAAGACATTCCTAGCTTCCGCCCTGGTGACACAGTACGTGTGCACTTAAAAGTAGTTGAGGGGCAGCGTGAGCGTATTCAGGTGTTCGAAGGAGTTGTAATCAAGCGTCGCGGAGGCGGCATCAGCGAAACTTTCACAGTTCGTAAAGTTTCTTACGGTGTCGGCGTTGAGCGTACATTGCCGCTCCACTCTCCGAAAATCGACAAAATCGAAGTCGTACGTCACGGTAAAGTCCGTCGTGCGAAACTGTACTACCTGCGCGACCGTGTGGGTAAAGCAGCACGTATTAAAGAAATTCGTCGCTAATGCGAGAGAAAAGGAGCTTGATATCAAGCTCCTTTTTTTGCAGGATAAAAAACGGAACCATCCATCATCGAAGGAGGAAATTGAATGGTTGACGAGACCTCCTCTGAGACAACCAAAAACAAAAAGGGGAAAAACGAAACGTGGGAATGGATTAAAGCGCTGGGCATCGCCGTGGTGCTTGCGCTCATTATCCGTACCTTTTTGTTTGCACCGTTTCTTGTTGACGGTTCATCCATGATGCCGACGCTTGAAAATGGAGAACGCCTGATTGTCAGCAAGTTGATTTATTACATTCAGGAACCGAAACCTGGCGATATTATTGTCTTCCACGCCACTAAGGAAAAAGATTATATTAAACGGGTGATTGCGACGGAAGGACAGACGGTAGAAATGAGAGATGACCAGCTATACATAGACGGGAAACCGGTCGATGAACCGTATCTGAAGCAGTATAAGGAACAGGCGAGAGCGGAAGGCTATGTGCTAACGGAAGATTTCGGTCCGGAGAAAGTGCCTGCGGGTGAGATTTTCGTCATGGGAGATAACCGCCGCAACAGCACGGACAGCCGCGTCATCGGTCCTGTCCCTGTTGAAAATGTGGTGGGGCGTTCCGAGCTTGTTATCTGGCCGCTTAATAAAATTCGCTTAAACTAGCTTGAATTTATAATGAAATGTAGGTGAGGCATATGACGATTCAATGGTTTCCGGGTCATATGGCCAAGGCGCGTAGACAGGTCACGGAGAAACTGAAGCTTATCGACGTCGTTATCGAGCTTTTGGATGCCAGGCTTCCGCTCTCAAGCCGTAATCCGATGATCGATGAGATTGTCTCCGGTAAACCGCGCTTGATTCTTTTGAATAAATCGGACCTGGCTGATGAGGCTGTAACAAAGGCCTGGATACAGCATTTTGCGGACAACGGTATCAAGGCGTTGCCGATTGATGCATTATCCGGCGGCGGCGTGAATAAGCTGCCGCAGGAGTGTCAGGCGCTGGTCGAAGATATGATGGAGAAACGACGCGCTAAGGGCATGCAGGACAGGGCTGTTCGCGCCATGATACTCGGGATTCCGAACGTAGGTAAATCGTCGCTCATGAACCGACTGGCCGGCCGTAAAGTGGCGCAGACGGGAGACCGTCCGGCAGTGACGAAAGCCCAGCAGTGGGTGAAGGTGGGGAAAATACTGGAGTTATTGGACACGCCGGGGATTCTATGGCCGAAGTTTGAAGATCCGCTTGTCGGCCTGCGTCTTGCGGCGAGTGGTGCGATTAAAGATGAGCTTATCGACTTTCAGGAAGTGGCGCTGTTTGTTGTGGCGTATTTACGGATGTATTATAGCGACGCGCTGCAAGAACGCTATCAGTTGAAGGATTTGGCTGAGAGTAAGCTTGCTATCCTTGATGAAATCGGACGCAGGCGCGGCTGTTTAGTGAGCGGTGGCCACATCGACTATGATAAGGTTGCCGAATTAATCTTGCGCGAGCTGCGCGGTGGGAAGCTGGGCCGTGTTTCGCTCGAACGTCCAGGCGATGCGTTTACAGTAGAGATGGCGCGCGTGAGCATGGATGAAATTACGCCATATTAGAGAGTTGCAAAGCTTCGGTGTGAAAAGCGGGAGGAAATAAGAAATGGGGATTTATGGAAGACAATCACGCTTTTTACTTAAACTTTTCCTCACTGTATTTCATAATAGTAAAAACGTGCAGCCAAAGCTGCACGTTTTTGTTATATAAATAAGGCTCAACACAGGCTCTGGGGTTGACAGGTCCTTATACAATGGGCGAGCGCGCGCGGCTTTTGGGGAGGGCTTTTTGCTTCCCTGTGGAGCGTAACCAAGTGACATACCTATCCTTATCTCTTGTCCTTTGCCATCCATTGTGTACGTGTCAAATCGTCAACTACATGTTTTGGTGTTGAGCCTCAAATTTTTTACAGAAAAGAAGGAGCATTCTTATGAATCCGGCTAAAATGACGATAAAAGAGGTAAAAGAATTTTTATTTGCACACGAAGAGCTGACGGAAGAGACGCAGGCTTTGTTTTCTGCTGACACACGGAGCGGTGTGCAGGCGGCGTATAAACAATGGCAGCGGCGCAGAGAGAAAGCCGGACAGCTTCGTCAGCGTTGGCTTGACATGAGCAAAAATGAGCGAGAGTTGTGGAATAAGGGATATACGCACATTGCGGGGCTGGACGAAGTAGGGCGCGGGCCGCTGGCGGGACCGGTTGTGACGGCGGCGGTCATCTTGCCGCAGGACTTTTATTTGCCGGGCCTGAACGATTCAAAGAAAGTTCCTCCCGCCAGGCGCGAGACAATGTATGAGCAGATTATGGCACAAGCTGTCGCAGTTTCAGTAACGCTGAGCGACGCTGCACTTATTGATGAAATTAATATTTTTCAGGCGACTCTACGGGCCATGCGTATGGCTGTTCAAGAGCTTTCCGTCACACCGGACATCACGCTAAACGATGCGGTGACCGTGCCGGGCCTGTCCATCGAGCAGAGGCCGATTATCGGCGGAGACGGTAAAAGCGTGTCTATTGCCGCTGCATCTATCGTGGCCAAAGTGGAGCGGGACCGCATCATGAAAAAATACGATGAGCAGTACCCCGGGTACGGATTTGCATCCAATATGGGATACGGCACAGCCGAGCATTTGGCAGCGCTGCGCAAGCTGGGACCCTGTCCCATTCACCGGCGCAGCTTCGGCGGCGTGCTTACTCCATAGCACGGAAAACAAGAGCAGGAGGGAGCAGCATGATTCATGGCTTCATGACAGGCCGAATTTTTCAACAGTTGAATAGAATGCAACCTTCCCTGGTCGAGCTCATTCCCGGACAAGTGTTTCAGGGGAAAGTACTGAAACTATTTCCGGATAATTTAGCGACGGTACAGGTAGGCGGATTGACGGTTACGGCCCGTCTGGAAACTCCGCTGGAGCTCGGCCAGCGGACGTGGCTGCAGGTACAACCGGGTGGACAACCGGTTACGCTTAAGGTCATCAGCCAGCCTGGAAAGCCGGAACAGGCTTCTGAAGCCAGCATGGAAGGGTTGGCCAAAGGGCTGGGGGTACCGGTTACAAGAGAGTCGATTTCACTTCTGAAGAAAGCGGTTGATACGGGCATTCCGCTGCGGGCGGACTCGCTGCGCTCGTTCCGGCAGCTTGCCGCCGAATTCGGAGAAGATCCTGCAATGGAAGAGGCTGTCTTGCTAGCGGCGAAAAAGGGGCTTCCGCTTACAAAAGATACCGTGCTCGCCCTGCGTGCATTTATCAAAAACGCAAACCTGGATGGGGAGATGGGCAAGCTGTTCCGTCTGGTTGAACAAACGCTGACCGATGCGGAGTCGCTGCCTTCGGACATGAAAGAGACGCTGCAACGGCTTTTTATCCAAACGGAAGGAGCGAGGGAGGCGGTGGTCCAGGTGAAAAACGCAATTGTTTCACTGCAACAGACCGCAAATCCGGCAGGACAGCAGAACGGAAAGGTTGATCCGAAGAACTCCCGGTCAGCTCTGCAAAGCCTGCAGGGTGAACAAGATCAAGTAGCTGGAAACGAATCGCTATCGTCTCCATCATCTCAGGGAATGAAACAGGCAATTACCGATTTATTCGAACGCCTTGGGCTCACCCACGAACGAACACTTGCCCGGATGACAGGGGAAAAAGCGGCGGAAGTGGAGAACATAAAATCTACGTTGCTTTATTTGTTACAGCATCCGAAAGCGGATGCGCTGCCTGCCACCGTAAGGGAGCAGATGCAGCAGTTTGTGCATCAGGTAACCGGACAGCAGCTTATGATGGGAGCGGGTTCTGAGAATAATGCATTTGTCCAGGTGGCGATTCAACTGCCTTTGCCCGGCCAGGAAGACGGCGAGAATGCGCTCATTCACATTGAATCGCGCAAAAAAGGCAAAGGTGAAATTGATCCCGACAATTGCCGCCTGTTTTTCTATTTATCCATGCAGAACATAGGGGAGACAATGCTTGATGTGTCCATTGTCAATAAAATCGTCTCCCTCCATCTTTACAACAATCGTGAAGGGCTTGAGGCATTGGTACGTGCCCTGCGTGCCTCGCTGGAGCAAAATCTGGCCAAAGAAGGGTACCGCTTATCCGGGCTGCGCGTATCGGAAATGCCGGAAGAGCGTCAGCAAGAAGACAGCAAACCCACTCCGCCGCTTCCGCTGCCGAATTCAAGCCTGGTCCATTACAAAGGGGTGGATTTCCGCGTATGAAGAAGCCGTATCAACGCAAGAGTGCCGTGGCGCTGCGCTACGAACCCGGCGAAGGCGAGGCGCCGCGGGTTATCGCTAAAGGCAGGGGACATGTAGCCGAGAAAATTCTTGAGCAGGCGGAAGCGCACGGCGTACCGGTCCAACAGGATCCGTCGCTTGTAGAAGTGTTGGCCAGCCTGGAGTTGAACGAACAGATTCCGGTAGAACTCTACCAGGTAGTGGCGGAGATACTGGCGTTTGTTTACCAAACGGATCGTGGGAGCAGACGGAAATTATGAAGAAAACAAGCAGGCAGCTCGGTGCTGACGGAGAGACATTTGCGTGCCGATATTTAGAAGAGAAAGGGTATGTACTGGAATGTCGTAATTATCACACGAGAACAGGGGAAGTTGATTTAATTATGCGCGATGGGGAATGGCTGGTATTTATCGAAGTAAAGACGCGCACCAGCGATTTGTACGGCCATGGATGTGAAGCCATTACGCCGGCTAAACAGCGTACCATTCGCAGGACGGCACTGGAGTATTTGCATAAGCGTAAAGAAGAACACAAGCTGTCGCCCAGGTTTGATGTCGTCGTGCTTACGTATCGCCGTTCGATTCCTGAGCCGGAAGTTCTGCATATTTCGCATGCGTTTTAAAAATAGGCGGAGAAAAAAGAGCCGGACCGTGGCACCTGTCCACATGAAATCATACAAGTTTGCATATAGTATAGTGTACTCGACGTGTAACACCTCCTTTTCTCGCACCTGCGGTTTCGCAGGTGCTTTTTTTCTGTGAAAATCGTGAAGAAAGAAGGAGAGGGAAGGGGAAAAAAGATCCAGAGAAGAAAAAGGCGTTCGCCTTTTTCCACATTAAAATCCTCTTCTCCTTCTTTCCTTTTTTTCTTCACACCGCAAAAGTCAGCCGCCCCTCTTATGATTTTCATGTCGGGGTTGCGGCTGAAAAGTCATGGTGGTTTTCTGTAAAAAATAAAGCAGATGACTGGCATCTGCTTATCAATGGGGCGGTAAATGTAAGTCCCGCCTGTTTATTTCTTCAATTAACAGTGCGATGAACTCCTTTTCAAGGCCAAGATGCATCGCTTTCACATAGGCATCAAGCAACGCATCGTCTGAAAGTAAATGCATAGACGCCTCCCCTTGTTTTCTGTCATTTTCCATATTGTAACATCGGCGCTTTTTCGGAACAAGCGTTCCGTTATCCACAGCTTTTTGTGAATAAGTTGTGCACAAAATTTCAGATCCGCTATGAAATCTAGGTTTTTTTTGTAGATATCGTTATCCACAGCGATTTATGTCGAAAAGTTTTTATCCGGCTTACTCTTTCCACTGTTTTTGTTCCAGCGTCCTGTATTGAAACGCCTCGGCAATATGCTCTTCCCGTATATCATCACAATCTTCTAGATCGGCAATAGTACGGGCCAGCTTCACAATCTTATCGTAGGAACGATTACTCATGCCGCTTGTTTGATAGAGAGCGGAAAGCCAGCTCTGCACCGGAGTAGAAAGTGAAATATAGCGTGCAATCCATCGGCCTGATAATTGAGAATTCGTGCGGAAAGCCGCATCACGGTAGCGGTGCTTTTGCCTTTCCCGCGCCGCCTGTACCCGTCCGCGCATGATGCGAGAAGTCATCGAGACGTCTTCTTTCATTTCATCGATTCGCACCCGCGGTACTTCTACCTGAATATCCATCCGATCAAGCATCGGTCCGGACAATTTCTTCCAATAACGCCGAATCTCCCGTATCGAACATGTACACGGGTGGCCGTCCGTCTCAAAGCGGTAAAATCCACACAGACATGGATTGCATGCGGTAATAAGCAAGAATCGACAGGGAAACGAAAGCTTCGACTCCTGACGGAGGATAGTGACCTGTCCGTCTTCTAACGGCTGGCGCATTGTCTCGAGTACGTTCCGCGAAAACTCGGTCCACTCATCCAAAAACAGCACGCCAAGATGCGCGAGGCTCAGCTCGCCCGGCTGCGGAAATAGGCCGCCTCCGAGCATGCCTACAGTCGTGATGGAGGAATGCGGAGAGCGAAAAGGAGGGTAAGGAGCCTGTCTCCACCGCTCCGCAAGCAGCCCGCATGCACTGTAAATGGAATCGACTGTAAGCGATTGTTCTTCATCGAGCGGTGGGAGAATCGTCGGAAAACGACGCGCCATCATCGTCTTGCCCGTACCCGGCGGCCCGATCATAGCAAGATGATGTGCACCTGCTGCCGCCACTTCCATTGCTCGCTTTACGTGTCTCTGCCCTCTTACATCGCTAAAACACTCAGGTACATCGTCCTGTCCCGCCTGCTCATGTAGAATGCGTCCGCCGACTGTATCTACCGGAAGCTGGTCATCGGCAAATGAGCCGTATTCTATGCACTCTTTCAGCGTGGCGACGCGTAAAATCGGCAGTTTTACCCGCTCTACATCCTCTTCACACATAGCTGGAATAACGGCACCCGCAAACCCCGCCTGCCTGGCTGCGAGAATCATCGGAAACAGGCCGTGCACCGGACGCAGTTTTCCTTCAAGCGACAGCTCGCCAAGAAACAGCCAGTTTGCAAGGCCGTTCCGGATACTGGCCTGTCCGCTTCCAAGCAGGATGCCGACCGCGATGGCCAGATCGAGCATGGAGCCCGCTTTCCGAACGTCTGCCGGAGCCAGATTCACCGTAATGCGCTGCAGCGGAAATGAATACCCGCTATTCTTAATGGCTGACTTGACCCGATTGCGCGCTTCCCGTACGGAAGAAGCGGCCAGCCCGCTAATTTCGAAGTGCGGCAGTCCGTTCGCAATATCAACCTCGACTTCCACCCCCACCCCCTGCACTCCCAACACCGTAGCACTGTAAACTTTCGCAAGCATATTCGCTACCCTCCTTTTTGTTAAAAATTAACATATTTTGAGTTTAATTTCCAGATTTTATTTTGTCTGCTGACACAAAACCACCATGCCCAATTAGCCACAGGCCCTGCCATGAAAATGAAAGGAAGAGCGGCTGACTTTTGTGGTATGAAGG
>NZ_BJXX01000065.1 GCF_007991215.1 Aneurinibacillus danicus | reverse complement strand
TTTTTCTACCCTGGATCTTTTTTCCTCTTTCTCTCCTTCTTTCCTCACAATTTTCACAGAAAAATGCGAAATGCTTGCAGGGATTTGCCGAATTATGCCGAATAAGCTATACTGTATGCGCAGACGAGCTTACAGGGGAGAAGCTTGATGCGTTTATTTTATGCAAAATGTGGTTAGGAGGATGGAGAATGAATATCCACGAGTATCAAGGCAAAGAGATACTTAAGCAGTACGGCGTGGTCGTGCCGAACGGGAAAGTGGCATTCACGGTAAATGAAGCGGTAGAAGCGGCAAAAGAGCTGGACGCGAACGTATACGTGGTAAAAGCGCAAATCCATGCCGGCGGACGCGGTAAAGCAGGGGGGGTTAAAATTGCAAAAAACCTCGATGAAGTTCGTACATACGCGCAGGAGATTCTGGGCAAAGTACTCGTTACTCACCAGACCGGCCCGGAAGGCAAAGAAGTAAAGCGCCTGCTTATTGAAGAAGGATGCGACATTCAAAAAGAATACTATGTAGGTGTTGTTGTAGACCGCAACACAAACCGCGTTGTTATGATGGCATCCGAAGAAGGCGGTACGGAAATTGAAGAGGTAGCAGCAAAAACACCTGAAAAAATCTTCAAAGAGGTTATTGACCCGGCTGTAGGATTGCTGCCTTTCCAAGCGCGTAAACTCGCGTTCTCTATCAATATTCCGAATAACCTGGTAAACAAAGCCGTGAAGTTCATGATGGGTTTGTACCAGGCATTTGTTGACAAAGATTGCTCAATCGCGGAAATCAATCCGCTTGTTGTGACAGGCGACGGAAACGTAATGGCACTCGATGCGAAGTTGAACTTCGACTCCAATGCACTGTACCGTCATCAGGACGTAATGAAGCTGCGTGACCTTGATGAAGAAGATCCAAAGGAAATCGAAGCATCCAACTATGATTTGAACTACATTGCGCTCGACGGTAACATCGGCTGCATGGTTAACGGTGCAGGGCTTGCGATGGCGACAATGGATATTATCAAATTTTACGGCGGCGAGCCGGCCAACTTCCTTGACGTTGGCGGCGGTGCGACGACTGAGAAAGTTACGGCTGCTTTTAAACTGATTCTGTCCGATGAAAACGTAAAAGGCATTTTCATCAACATCTTCGGCGGCATCATGAAGTGTGACGTTATCGCGGAAGGTGTAGTAGAAGCGGCGAAGCAAGTGGGACTCGACCGTCCGCTTGTCGTGCGCCTTGAAGGTACGAACGTAGATCTCGGTAAGAAAATCCTTAACGAATCCGGCCTTAACATTGTAGCTGCGGAGTCAATGGCAGACGGTGCGGAAAAAATCGTTTCCTTGGTGAAATAAGAAAGGTGGGACTGGAGAGCTATGAGTATTCTTATTAACAAAGATACAAAAGTAATCACCCAGGGTATCACTGGCGCTACGGGTGCATTCCATACAAGACAAGCTGTTGAGTACGGCACAAAAATGGTCGGCGGTGTTACACCGGGTAAAGGAGGCATGGAATTCGAAGGAATTCCTGTATTCAATACGGTACGTGAAGCAGTAAAAGAAACAGGCGCGAATGCGTCCGTTATTTACGTTCCGCCGGCATTTGCGGCTGATTCCATTATGGAAGCGGTAGACGCGGAACTGGAGCTTGTTATTTGTATCACAGAAGGGATCCCCGTGCTTGACATGGTAAAAGTAAAACGCTATATGGAAGGCAGCAAGACGCGCCTTATCGGGCCGAACTGCCCTGGCGTTATCACGCCGGGCGAGTGTAAAATCGGTATCATGCCGGGCTACATCCATGCGCCTGGTAAAATAGGTATCGTGTCTCGCTCCGGAACCCTTACGTACGAGGCGGTTCATCAATTAACGACAAACGGCATCGGCCAGTCCACTGCTGTGGGTATCGGTGGTGACCCGGTTAACGGTACGAACTTTATCGACTGCCTCAAGTTATTCAATGAGGATCCGAACACGGAAGCTGTGATCATGATCGGTGAAATCGGCGGTACGGCGGAAGAAGAAGCGGCTGAATGGGTGAAAGCCAACATGAAGAAGCCGGTTGTCGGCTTTATCGGCGGTCAAACGGCACCTCCGGGAAAACGCATGGGCCATGCGGGCGCGATTATTTCCGGCGGTAAAGGAACGGCTGCCGAGAAGATTAGAACGATGGAAGCATGCGGCATCCGCGTAGCGAAAACACCGGCCGTAATGGGCGAAACAATGATTGAAGTCCTTAAAGATCATGGTCTGCTTGAAGTGTGCAAAACAGTTAAATAAGGGGAGTTACATGTAAAAAAGGAGCGCTGTTACAGCGCTCCTTTTTCGACATTACTCAGCCAATAGTATGGAAGGATTTTCCATACACTTCCTCGAAATTAATGAAAAAAAGAAGAGGAGTGAGGAAAAATGGAAAAAAGAGAGTACATGCTGCTGGCTCTATCACATATTAATCGGGTGGGGCGAACTGTACTGCGCGCTGCACGAAAGCTTGATGAAGCGGTCGATTTCTCACGCTGCTCCGTGCAGGATATACAGAAGATGCTGGCTGTTTCTCCTAAAGTAGCGGAAAAAATTCGAATGGAATTTTCCCTCAGGGACGCTGTATCGCGGGTGCAGAGATGGCAGGCGGAAGGAATCGGATTGCTTACGCAATGCAGTTCCGAATATCCTGCTTTGTTGCGCGAAATTCCCGACCCGCCCGAAGTTTTATACATAATCGGCAATAAAACATTATTGCATCAACCTTCGTTCGCGATTATTGGAACGCGCAAACCAACCGCTTACGGAAAAACGGTTGCCCGCCAAATGGCGCGTGAATTGGCGGAGCGGGGAGTGACCATTGTCTCGGGTATGGCACGGGGGATTGACGGTGAAGCGCATCGTGGCGCCCTGGCCGGGGGCGGATCTACTATTGCGGTACTGGGATGCGGTGTCAACATTGTATACCCTCCTGAAAATCGCGCGCTGGCCATGGAAATACGGCAAAAGGGGCTTATTGTATCCGAGTACCCTCCCGGCATGGAACCGCAGCGTGGTTTTTTCCCCGAGCGCAACCGTATTATTAGTGGACTGAGCCAGGGAGTGCTTGTCGTAGAGGCGGCGTCGCGCAGCGGTTCATTAATCACAGCTGATCTGGCCATAGACCAGGGGAGGGACGTATTTGCCATTCCCGGTTCGATTCATTCTCCCAAAAGCGCCGGATCCCACTGGCTCATTCAGCAGGGAGCAAAGCTTACGCAAACGATACAGGATATCCTAAATGAATATCCAATGCTCGTTTCTGGAGTAAATAAAAGTGTAGCCTGTACTGATGATCATGGTCTTTTGTCGCTCACTCCGGAGGAAGAGATTGTATTGGCGGCAGTCGGCTGGGAAGCGGTGTCATATGAAGAGATTTTATGTCGAACGTCGTTTTCCTCTAGCTATTTGCATTATCTTTTGCTATCTTTGCAAGTAAAACAGCAAGTCATACAACTGCCCGGACCGGCCTTCGTCCGGATAAAAAACAGGAATGATGTTTGACAAACGCAAGTTTTGTAATTAATAATAGGAGGAATTCTTTTCTTTCACAGAAAACGATCATGGTTTTTCAGCCGCAACCCCGACATGAAAATAAT
>NZ_BJXX01000064.1 GCF_007991215.1 Aneurinibacillus danicus | reverse complement strand
TTTCCTCACAATTTTCACAGAAAAAGGGGGAAACATGCTTGGCAGATTCACTGGTAATAGTGGAGTCTCCCGCAAAGGCGAAGACAATCGGGAAATATCTCGGGAAGAAATATATTGTAAAAGCATCGATGGGTCATGTGAGAGACTTACCGAAAAGTCAGATGGGCGTCGACGTTACAGAGGGATTTCAACCGAAATACATTACGATTCGCGGCAAAGGAGACGTACTGAAAGAGCTGCGCGATGCGTCTAAAAAAGTGAAAAACATTTATCTGGCGGCGGACCCCGACCGCGAAGGCGAGGCAATTGCCTGGCATCTGGCTCACAGTTTGAACATAAATGAAGAAAAGCCATGCCGTGTCGTATTCAACGAGATTACGAAGCAGGCTGTTAAAGAAGCGTTTAAGCATCCGCGAAAGATCGATATGGATTTGGTAAATGCCCAGCAGACGCGCCGGATTCTTGACCGTCTGGTCGGCTATAACATCTCGCCGCTGCTGTGGAAAAAGGTTAAAAAAGGATTGAGCGCAGGCCGTGTGCAATCGGTTGCCGTAAAACTCATCATCGACCGTGAAAAAGAAATTAACGCCTTCGTGCCGGAGGAATACTGGTCCGTGACCGCGCGCCTGAAGACCGGCAAGGAAACGTTTGAAGCCAAGTTCTACGGGTACGGCAGTGAAAAAATCGAATTGAAATCGGAAGCGGACGTGCAGGAGCTTCTGAAAAAAATCGAAGGCAAATCCTATACAATCACAGACATCAAAAAACGGGAGCGTCGGCGCAACCCCGCTGCACCGTTTACCACCAGTTCACTGCAGCAGGAAGCGGCCCGCAAGTTGAATTTCCGTGCTGCCAAAACGATGATGGTGGCACAGCAGCTATACGAAGGGATCGACATCGGTAAAGAGGGGACGGTCGGTCTGATTACGTACATGCGTACCGATTCTACCCGTATTTCACCGACGGCACAGGAAGAGGCGAAGAAGTACATTACGCAAATATACGGACAAGAATATGCGCTGAGTGAGCCGCGTCAGTTCGGGAAAAAGGAAGGTGCACAGGATGCGCATGAAGCGATTCGCCCAACGCTGGTGGCCAAGGATCCAGCCTCGCTTAAAGAATACTTATCACGGGACCAGCTCAAACTGTACCGCCTGATATGGGAACGCTTTATTGCCAGTCAGATGGCGGCCGCGGTACTTGATACGGTAACAGCGGACATTCATGCAGGGGATGCGGTATTTCGCGCCAACGGTTCCCAGGTGAAATTCCAGGGGTTTATGAAAGTGTATGTAGAAGGTACGGATGATGCGGAGAAGGAAGAAGATAAGATGCTGCCGCCACTCGAAGAAAACCAGAAAATAGAGCTTTTGGAAATAGATCCGAAGCAGCATTTTACCCAGCCGCCGCCGCGCTATTCGGAGGCGCGCCTGGTAAAAACGCTTGAGGAGCTGGGAATAGGACGTCCCAGCACGTATGCGCCGACGCTTGATACGATCCAAAAGCGTGGCTATGTAGCGCTGCAGGATCGGCGGTTCATTCCGACCGAACTTGGCGAAATCGTGCTCGGTCTAATGGAAGAGTTTTTTCCGGAGATCCTTGATACAAAATTCACCGCCAAGATGGAAGATGACCTGGATCATATTGAAGAGGGAAAAGCCGAATGGGTGAAAGTGCTTGATGATTTCTATCAAAGATTTTCCAAGCGGCTTGAAGTGGCGGAAAAGCATATGCAGGAAGTAGAGATTAAAGACGAGGTCTCCGATGTAATATGTGAGAAGTGCGGCAGCCAGATGGTGTACAAAATCGGCCGATACGGTAAGTTCCTTGCTTGCTCCGCATTTCCCGAATGCCGCAACACAATGCCGATCGTAAAAGAAATCGGCGTAAAATGTCCGAAATGTGAAACCGGAGAGATTGTGGAACGTAAGAGTAAGAAGAATCGCCTCTTCTACGGCTGCAACAACTATCCGGATTGCGATTTCATCTCATGGGATAAGCCGCTTCCTCGTACTTGTCCGAAATGCGGAAAAATGCTTGTTGAGAAGAAAGGCAAGGGCAAGAACAAAGGACCTGTCGTTCATTGTTCGGAGTGTGACTATCAGGAAGAAACATCGTAAGAAGGAGTTTTGCAGACAATGGAAAAAGTAAAAGTCATCGGAGCCGGACTGGCGGGCAGCGAAGCAGCCTGGCAGATTGCTGAGCAGGGCGTGGATGTGATTTTGTATGAGATGCGCCCTGTAAGGCAGACTCCGGCCCACCATACGGAGCAGTTTGCGGAGCTGGTATGCAGTAACTCGCTGCGTGCCAACGCGCTGACCAATGCGGTCGGCATCCTGAAGGAGGAGATGCGCACCCTCTCGTCTCTGATTATTCGTTCCGCGGATAACTGCGCAGTGCCTGCAGGCGGCGCGCTGGCGGTGGACCGGCACGAGTTTGCCGGCGCGGTAACAGACAGCATCCGCAACCACCCGCGTATCGAGGTGCGCAACGAAGAGATTACGGAAATTCCTGAAGGGATTGTAGTAATTGCGACCGGTCCGCTTACGTCCCCTGATTTGTCGAAACAACTGCAGCAGTTGACAGGGGAAGAATACTTATATTTCTACGATGCGGCTGCGCCGATTATCGAAAAAGAAACCATTAATATGGAGAAGGTCTTCCTCGCTTCGCGTTACGATAAAGGGGAAGCGGCGTATTTGAACTGCCCGATGAATGAAGAAGAGTTCAACGCTTTTTACGAAGCTCTCATTACAGCAGAGGAAGTGCCGCTGAAAGAGTTCGAGAAAGAAGTCTTTTTCGAAGGCTGCATGCCGATTGAAGTGATGGCAAAGCGCGGCAAGCAGACGATGCTGTTTGGGCCTATGAAGCCGGTCGGGCTTACCGACCCGCGCACCGGAAAGCAGCCGTTTGCGGTCGTACAGCTGCGCCAGGATAACAGTGCAGGCACTTTATACAATATTGTAGGGTTTCAAACCCATTTGAAGTGGCCGGAGCAAAAACGGGTATTTCAGATGATTCCCGGCCTCGAAAATGCGGAAATCGTACGCTACGGTGTCATTCACCGCAATACGTTTATTAATTCGCCGCGTCTGCTGAAGGCGACCTACCAATATAAAGACCGGGAAACGCTGTTCTTTGCAGGACAGATGACAGGCGTGGAAGGATATGTAGAGTCTGCCGCGTCCGGTCTTATCGCAGGCATCAATGCGGGAAGATTGGCCCGCGGTCTTGCGCCGCTTGTATTTCCGGCGGAAACCGCGATGGGAAGTATGGCACATTATATCACTACGGCAAACCCGGAAAATTTCCAGCCGATGAATGCTAACTTCGGGCTGTTTCCGCCGCTTGCGAAGAAGATTCGCAATAAGAAAGAGCGGTATGAACAGTACGCTGAACGTGCATTGGATAAAATTCAGAATTTTTCCCGAAACGTTCACAATTAAAGTTGCAGCTAGTATGAGGTTGTGATATACTAACGACGGTTAAAGGCTGGTTTCTCCCTGTTGGGGAGGTATTTTTTCTGAAAGAATTGCGAGCGGGATACGGCGGTGCCGTGTCCCGTATGCGTTGGTGCTTGGTTAGGAGGAACATGAATGGAGGGCTTGCAGCCTGATGCTTCGCTTCTGGAGTTTAAACAATATCTGCAGATTGAGAAGAATGCTTCACCTCTGACGATCGCGAACTATGAGAAGGACATCCTGGCATTTACGGCATTTATGAAGCAGCATGGCGTAACCGAATATGCTGCTGTTTCGTATGTCCATGTACGAAGCTATCTCACGGAACTGCATAGGAGAAACTACGCCCGAAGATCCATTGCCCGCAAGTTGTCGAGTCTCAGAAGCTTCTACCGATTTTTGCTGCGGGAGGAGAAGCTTGAGCATAATCCGTTTACGATGGTGTCGACGCCGAAGCTTGCCAAGAAGCTTCCGAGCTTTTTGTTTCCTAAGGAGATTGAATCGCTCTTAAGCCTGCCGGATACAGCGCAGCCGCTTGGGATGAGGGACCGCGCCATTCTGGAAATGCTGTATGCAAGCGGGATGCGGGTATCGGAGCTGACAGGGCTTACCATGCGTTCGGTTGACTTGTTTGCGGGAACCGCGTTAGTATTCGGAAAAGGGGCAAAAGAAAGATACGTTCCGCTCGGGGAGCACGCTTTGCGCGCCTACGAACAGTACATACGAGCGGGAAGACCGATGCTGTGCAAACAGCAAAAAACAGACGCTTTGTTTGTTAACGTTCGGGGGGAGCCGCTGACGGACCGCAGTGTGCGCCGCATGATTAATAAATACGTTGAGCAGGCCAGTGAATTGCTGAAGGTAAGCCCGCATACTTTCCGCCATACGTTTGCGACCCATCTGCTCGAGAATGGGGCCGATTTGCGGAGCGTGCAGGAGATGCTGGGGCACGCCAGCATTTCATCGACGCAAATCTATACGCATGTGACGCGCGAGAGAATGCGGCTTGTATACAACCAAGCTCATCCACGGGCGTAAATTAATATAATGGAGGGAACCCGATGGAGATGACCTTTCACGCCACTACAATCTTTGCTGTACGCCATAATGGGAGCGGCGCGATGGCCGGCGACGGTCAGGTTACGATGGGGAACGCGGTAGTGATGAAACAGACGGCAAAAAAAGTGCGCCGTTTGTATCACGGAGAAGTCGTGGCCGGGTTCGCCGGGTCCGTCGCCGATGCGATTACGCTATTTGAGAAGTTCGAAGCCAAGCTGGAAGAATACCACGGCAATCTGCAGCGTGCGGCCGTAGAGCTGGCTAAAGACTGGCGGCTGGATAAAGTACTCCGCAGACTGGAAGCGTTAATGATCGTTATGAACAAAGACCACATGCTTCTTATCTCAGGAACAGGGGAAATTATTGAACCGGACGACGGCATCCTTGCTATCGGCTCGGGCGGCAATTATGCGCTGGCAGCGGGACGCGCGCTGAAAAAGCACGCTCCGAATCTAACGGCTCGGGAGATAGCCACCGCAGCTCTGACGGCGGCAGCTGATATTTGCGTCTATACGAACCATAACCTGGTTGTTGAAGAAATCCATGAGTGACGAGGAGGCTGTGCCTTGAAAAATTCTGAGCGTTTAACGCCAAAACAAATTGTGGAGCAGTTGGATCACTTTATTGTCGGGCAGAAGCGTGCCAAGCGTTCCGTGGCGATTGCCCTGCGCAACCGATACCGCCGCAGTTTGCTTCCGGAAGAGATTCGTGATGAAATTGTGCCGAAGAACATTCTTATGATAGGGCCCACTGGTGTCGGAAAGACGGAAATTGCAAGACGTCTTGCAAAGCTTACCGGCGCCCCTTTCATCAAAGTGGAGGCGACCAAGTTTACGGAGGTAGGATACGTAGGGCGTGATGTAGAATCTATGGTGCGCGATTTGGTAGAGACTGCGATTCGCATTGTAAAGGCGGAGAAGATGGAGCAGGTAAAAGACAGGGCGGAAGCGATGGCGAACGAACGCATCGTGCATATTCTCGTCCCCGGCAAGAAAAGCAGTCAATCGTACAAGAATCCGCTGGAGATGCTTTTTGGCAACCAGAATACGCACCAGTCTTCACAAAGTGATACGGAAGATCTCTCTGTATCGCAGCAGCGCCGTCAAGTCGCCCATCAGCTTGCCATGGGAGAGTTAGAAGACACGGTCATTGAAATCGAGGTAGAAGATGCCGCACCGCCGATATTTGATATGTTTTCGGGTTCAGGCATGGATCAAATGGGTATTAATATGCAAGAGATGCTTGGCAATCTTCTACCCAAAAAGATGAAAAAGCGCAAGCTGCCGATTCGGGAAGCCCGCAAAGCGCTAACTATGCAGGAGGCCCAGAAGCTAATTGATATGGATGAAGTTATTCAGGAATCTGTTACCCGTGCGGAGCAAAGCGGCATTATTTTTATTGATGAAATCGATAAAATTGCCGGAAAAGAATCCAATTCGGCGCAAGTATCGCGCGAAGGCGTACAGCGGGACATCCTGCCGATTGTGGAAGGCTCCACGGTCATGACAAAATACGGTCCTGTAAAAACGGATTATGTCCTATTCATCGCAGCGGGAGCGTTTCACATGGCGAAGCCGTCCGACCTGATTCCGGAATTGCAGGGACGATTTCCCATCCGCGTAGAGCTGGATAATCTGAAAGTGGAAGATTTTGTACAGATTTTAACCGAGCCGAAAAATGCTTTAACCAAACAATATATCTCTTTATTAGAGACTGAAGGAATAAAAGTTGAATTTTCTGACGATGCTATTAAAGAAATTGCAAAACTTGCGGCCGAAGTGAACCAGACTACGGATAATATCGGCGCCAGAAGACTACATACCATCCTAGAAAAATTGCTTGAAGATTTATCTTTTGAGGCTTCTGATATTACGCTTGAAAAAGTGGTAATCACCCCGGAATACGTGAGGGAGAAATTGCAAGGCATCGTAGAAGATCGAGATTTGAGTCGCTATATTTTGTAAAATTTGAAGGAGGAGTTACAACAATGGATTTGCTAACAAAAATTCGCCGTATTAACCGCCTGCTGCAAAAAACGGCCGGACATCCGGTCAACTTTATGGAAATGGCAGAGGTTATGAGTGAGATTATCGAGGCCAACATTTTCGTATTAAGCCGCAAAGGAAAGATTCTTGGTTATGCGATTGCACAGGAAGTAGACAACGAACGAATTCGTAAAATGCTCGAAGAGCGCCGTTTTCCTGGCGATTACAGCACGCAGCTGCTTCGTCTGGATGAGACGTCAGCGAACCTGGACATCGATAGTCCGTATACTGCATTCCCGGTAGAGATGAAAGACCTGTTCAAAAAAGGACTGACGACTATTGTTCCGGTTATCGGAGGCGGTGATCGCCTGGGTACGCTTGTGCTGGCACGCGTGAATGAAACGTTTACGGATGACGACCTTGTGCTTGCCGAAGTAGGAGCAACAGTGGTAGGTATGGAGATTCTCCGCGAGCGTGCAGAAGAGATTGAGCAGGAAGCTCGCAGCAAAGCGGTTGTGCAGATGGCCATCGGCTCATTGTCGTACAGCGAATTGGAAGCTGTGGAGCATATTTTTGAAGAGCTGGATGCGAAAGAAGGTCTGCTCGTAGCAAGCAAGATTGCCGACCGGGTGGGCATTACCCGCTCCGTTATCGTAAACGCGTTGCGCAAACTGGAAAGCGCAGGGGTTATCGAATCGCGTTCGCTTGGTATGAAAGGTACGTATATTAAAATCTTAAATGAGAAATTGCTTCCGGAACTTGAAAAATTAAAAACTTCTTAACATGCAACACTTGACTTCGTAATAAAATGTATGACTTCGTAATAAGAAATAATTTTTTGCTCGGTAACAAAGCCCTATCTTTAAGATAGGGCTTTGTTCGTTTAACACAATCTGCTAATATAAAGGTTGTTATACAGATTTCATATATTTTGTCGAATTAGCAGGATTTTGTTTTCCTGTACTGGAATATAATAGGGGATACAAGCGGCAGAATGGTATGAAAGGAGGGGAAGAGATGCTTTCAACACCAACATTGTCGATGTTCGAGAAAGCGTTGGATGCTGCTTCGATGCGGCAGCGGGCCATTAGCAATAATATCGCTAACGTAGATACTCCATATTATAGGTCTCAATCTGTAACATTTGAAAGCGAGTTGCAGAAAGCGCTCGCCAAAAGCTCTACGACTTTTGTCGCTTACCGGACAAATGAGAAGCACCTGGCCTTTGGACTTCCTTCGTTAGAAAACATCGAACCAAAGCTACAAATCGACTCTTCTGCAGGTCCTATGCAAAATGCGGCGAATAATGTCGATTTGGATTTTGAGATGATAAATTTGGCAAGAAACCAGTTGTGGTACAACGCGCTGGTACAACAGACGAACGGCCAATTCACGAAGTTGCGGACCATAATAGGAGGTAAATGAAAATGGGTTTATTTGGGAGTTTTGATATTAGCGCCTCTGCATTGACGGCCAACCGCCTTCGGATGGATATCATTTCGAGTAATATTTCCAACGCCAATACAACGCGTGGCGAGTATGTAAACGGCCAGTGGCAACCTTACAAACGAAAAGTGGCTGTCATTGAGCCGAAAACGGGTGCATCCAGCTTTGAAAACTTTTTGCAGGCGGCAGTCAGCAGAACGGGGATGAGCACGGTAAATGGGGTTCGTGTGTCCCAAATCGTTGAGGACAGAACTCCTCCAAAAATAATGTATGATCCTACACACCCGGATGCAGATGCGAGAGGGTATGTGGCACTGCCGAATGTAGATATGCTAAAAGAAATGATAGATTTAATGTCAACAACCAGGGCATATGAGTCGAACGCGACCGCCATTAATGCGGCAAAAGCCATGGCGATGAAAGCATTGGAAATTGGTAAGTAAGGGGCGAGGACATGATAGAGAGAATTGGAGCTGGCCTTCCGCTGGAGGCCATGCAGGAAAGCGGGACAAAAGCTGCTCCTACACCGTATGAAGTAACAACCGCTTTTTCGACGTATTTAAAAAATGCGATTCAGGATGTTAATGCTTTACAGAAGACCAGCGAGAAACTTAATCAGGGATTGGCTACCGGACAGGTGCAGGATTTGCATCAGGTTATGATCGCCTCGCAAAAGGCAGGGGTCGCGATCGACATGGCGATGCAACTACGCAATAAAGCCGTAGAGGCATACCAAGAGATTATGAGAATGCAAATCTAGTAATTTAATGGCAATTGGCGGGGTGGAGGATGAACGAGAGATTGCAGCAGTGGCGGGAGAGGCTCACAGAGCTTTCAAACCGCTTCTCAAAAAAACAGAAAATGATAATAGGCGCAATTGCCGCTTTTCTTATTATATCGGCAACTCTAGCGATTTATATAGCCTCCAGACCGAATTACGCGCCACTTTTTAGCGGTAACTTAACCGAAGTGGATGTGGCCCAGATAAAAACGGAACTGGATGCAATGGGTTACGCTGAATACAAAATTGAAGGCAATAATGTGCTGGTACCGGAAAAGGACAAATACAACCTTGCCGCCGATTTGACAGCCAAGAATGTACCGAAAGGCGAAGGTGTTCGTCTAGATATTTTCAGTCAAAATATCGGCATGGGAATGACAGATCGTCAGTTTGATGTTGTAGAGCGTGACGCAATGCAGACACAGCTTGCCGATTTGTTGAAGACGGTAGACGGTGTACGCAACGCTAAAGTTATTCTAACAATGCCGGAAGAAAGTGTATTTGTGCAGGAAGATGCACAGAAGGCGACGGCTTCTATTGTTGTTGACGTAGAGCCGGGTAAGCAATTGACGGCACCGCAGGTAAACGCACTGTATAATCTGGTGTCAAAAAGCGTGCCGAACCTACCAAAAGAAAACATCGTCATTATGAACCAATACAGTGAAATGCTGGAGATGACTGAAGAAGAAGGTAACGTTTATGCTCTGGACCAGTATGAGCAGCAGCGTAAAATAAAAAAAGACATTGAGAATGATATTCAAAAAAATCTGCAGAATATGCTGGGAACGATTCTTGGCCGGGACAAGGTATTTGTTTATCCGTACGTTAAGCTGAACTTTGACAAGACGCAGCGGGAAGAACAACTTGTTGAGCCGGTGGATAAAGAAAATAACGAGGGCATCATTATCAGTGCAGAGAAAATCCAGGAAACGTACTCCGGTAAAGGGGCGCAGGCAGGCGGAACGGCAGGAACAGGCGAGACGCAAATTCCGGGCTATCCGGGGGCAGCTGGCGGTGGAGATAACGAGTATGAAAAGATTGAGGATCGCGTCAATCGGGAAGTAAACCGAATCAAGCAAAATATTGTTGCTCAACCGTATAAAATTGAGGACATTACCATTAACGTCGGCGTAGAGCCGCCGAATCCGAACGATCCGGCTAGCCTGACGCCGGAAGTTCAGGCGAATATTCAACAGATTATCGGTAACGTGGTGCGGGCTTCGCTCTCCTCCCAGGGAACAGAGTTTACGCAGCAGCAGATCGATCAGCGTGTAAAAGTATTTGCACAGGCATTTAACGGTAAACAGGAAGTGGTACAGGAGGGGAATAGTTGGATGCCGTATCTGATCGGCGGCGCCATTGGTCTTCTTGTCATCGCTGGTATCGTAGCGTTTATTCTTGTTCGTAGAAAAAGAAATCAACAGGCGGATGTAGAGAACGTCGCAACGGATACGAAGCCGTTTGAAATTCCTGATTTGGAATATGCCGAAGAAGGGGAAGATGTCATTGTGCGCAAGCAGCTTGAGAAGCTGGCAAACGATCGTCCGGAGGAGTTTGTAGGCCTGCTGCGTACCTGGTTAGCAGACGAATAGGGGTGAGGGATGTACATGGCGCGTTCGTCAAAAGAACTGAGTGGGAGACAGAAGGCAGCCATTCTTCTGATTTCACTTGGACCGGAAGTGTCCGCTCAGGTTTTTAAACATTTACGCGAAGAAGAGATCGAGCAACTTACGCTTGAAATCGCGAACGTACGAAAAGTAGGGAGCGACGAGAAAGAGTCGGTGTTAACGGAATTTCACCAAATTTGCGTGGCCCAGGAATATATCTCCCAGGGCGGGATTAACTATGCGAAAGAAATTTTGGAGAAAGCATTGGGGCAACAAAAAGCATTTGACATTATCCACCGTTTAACCGCGCATCTGCAGGTTCGTCCGTTTGATTTTGCACGTAAGGCAGATCCGGCTCAGGTTTTAAACTTTATCCAGAATGAGCACCCGCAAACGATCGCGCTTGTGCTTTCCTATTTGGAGCCGGAACAATCGGCAGCCATTCTATCTGCCCTGCCGCAGGAAAGGCAGGCAGAAGTAGCACGTCGCATTGCACTGATGGAAAGCACGTCGCCTGAAGTGATTAGTCAAGTGGAAAGTGTGCTAGAGCAGAAACTATCTTCCACTGTTGTTCAAGATTATACGCAGGCAGGCGGCATTGAAGCGGTTGTGAATATGCTTAACAATGTCGACCGAAGTACGGAACGCGTTATTCTGGATACGCTTGAAATCCAAGATCCAGAGCTTGCGGAGGAAATTAAGAAAAGAATGTTCGTATTCGAAGATATCGTGGTGCTCGACGATCGTTCGATTCAGCGTGTTATTCGTGACGTAGAGAACGCAGACCTCATGCTTGCATTGAAAGTCGCGAACGAAGAAGTTCGAAGCGTCGTTTTCCGTAATATGTCCAAACGAATGGCGGATACGTTCAAGGAAGAGATGGAATATATGGGTCCTGTGCGTCTGCGTGATGTAGAAGAAGCGCAAACACGCATTGTGGCAACCATCCGCCGTCTCGAAGAGTCCGGCGAAATTATTATTGCCCGCGGCGGAGGAGATGAAATCATTGTCTAGGGTTATTAAATTTTCTTTCTACTCGACAATGGAAAACAAAAAAGTAATCGAACTTCCGCAGCGCCAAAGGGCGCGCAGCGAAGAAGAAACGAATCAAGAACCACAGAGTACTGAAGAAATCAGTCAATCATCACAAGCGGACGATATTGTGAAGAAAGCCGAAGCAGAAGCCGAGCTTCTTCTTCGGGAAGCGAATCAGCGGGCGGAGGAGATAGTACAGGAAGCTCGTCAGGAAGTTGACGCTTGGTGGGAACAGAGGCGCAGGGAGGACGAAGAAATTCGTGCCCAAATCCAACAAGAAGGATATGAACAAGGTATTGAGATTGGAAAAGAAGAAGGCCGCCGCCTTGTCTATGATGAATATGCTACAGCCTTGCAGCAGGCGGCTGTTATTCTGGAGGAGGCTCCGGCCTTAAAACGTCGGGTGATAGCAGAAGCCGAGCCATTTGTACTGGAGCTTGCCATTGAAATCGCGCGGAAAGTAATCGGCGATCATCTTGCGGCGGACAAGGAGAGCATTATTTCTTTCATTCGTAATGCTTTGTCGCGTACTCAGGAGTATAAAACCGTTACCGTAGCCGTAAGCCCGGATGTCTATTCATATGTACAGGAGAACCGCGCTAAATTGCTTGAGGTGCTGGATAGCCAGGTAGAGATGACCATAATTCCGGATGATTCGATTACAGATGGCGGCGTGGTGATTCGGACTACGATGGGCAGTGTGGATGCGAGGGTAGATACCCAACTCGAGGAAATAAAAAAAGCGCTGCTGTCAGCGCTGGCGGAAGAGGACGGAACGCAATAATGCTAAAGATTGAAAAATATCTGGCTGCACTGCAGAATGTTGATCCAATCCGCGTAAACGGAAAAGTCTCACAAGTGATTGGTCTAACCGTAGAGTCCATGGGACCGAACGTGAAAGTGGGAGAAGTATGCCTTGTATATCCGGTAGCATCCTCGATTCCCGTTCCGGCTGAAGTGGTAGGTTTTAAAGACAACAGGGTGCTTTTGATGCCCTTAGGGGAGCTGGGAGCCATTGGACCCGGCTGTGAGGTGGTCGCCACCGGCAAGCCGTTGACGGTGCGTGTCGGAATGGAATTGCTGGGAAAGGTGTTGGATGGCAACGGCAGATTGATGAATGGCGGGTATTTATCTGCTGCGATGACAGAGTATCCAGTTGACAATCAACCGCCGAATCCGCTCAGCCGACCGCGTATCCATGAACCGCTTTCAGTGGGCGTACGAGCGATCGATGGGCTGCTTACGGTAGGTAAAGGACAGCGGATAGGGATTTTTGCCGGCAGCGGTGTGGGGAAAAGTACGCTTTTAAGCATGATCGCACGCAATACGGAAGCAGACGTAAACGTGATTGGACTTATTGGCGAGCGGGGGCGGGAAGTGGCTGATTTTATTGAGCGCGATCTTGGGGAAGAAGGGTTGAAACGTTCAGTCGTCGTCGTCGCCACATCAGACCAACCGGCGTTGATTCGCATTAAGGGTGCACTTCTTACGACCGCGATTGCGGAATATTTCCGCGATCAGGGATTGAACGTGATGATGATGATGGATTCGGTGACGCGTTTTGCGATGGCGCAGCGGGAAGTGGGTCTGGCAATTGGTGAACCTCCGGCTACCCGGGGTTATACCCCCTCCGTATTTGCGCTTCTTCCCCGGCTTTTAGAGAGAGCCGGTACATCGCCGTCCGGGTCTATCACGGCCTTTTACACCGTACTGGTAGAAGGAGACGATATGAACGATCCGATCGCCGATTCCGTGCGAGGAATCCTCGACGGTCATATTGTTCTCAGTCGAAAAATTGCTCATACAGGCCATTATCCTGCGATTGACATTCTGGCAAGTGTAAGCCGGGTAATGAAAGAGATTGTAACTCCGGAACATTACGCTGCTGCCAGCGAATTAAAGAGGTTAATGGCTATTTATAGGGACGCTGAAGACTTAATTAATATCGGAGCGTACAAAAGCGGGGCAAACCGGGACATTGACCAGGCGATTCGATATAAAGACACGATTGCACGTTACACAAGTCAAAGCGTAGACGAACGTTCGCATCTTGAGGAAGCTATCGAGGCATTAACGGCAACCTTTACTCCATAATGAAGCGGGAGGTCACTATGTCTTTTGTTTATTCGTTTCAAAAAATCCTGGACATGAAGGAAAAAGAGAAGGAGCAGGCAGAAATCAATTACAGTAAATCCATACAGGTGCTGCATAGAGAGCAGCAGCGTCTCGCCCATCTCGAACAGAATAAACAAAATATGGAGCAGCGTCTGCTGCAGCGGAAGAAAAATGTTTCCCTTGCGGAATTAAAAACAAATTATGAGTACATTGACCATTTGCAGCGTCTAATTGTACAGGCGGGCGAGTCAAAGGAGAGGGCCGAGAAAGATGTTGAGGCCAAGCAGTTTATATTATCTGAAAGAGCAATGGATCAGAAAATATGGGAGAAGCTAAAGGAAAACTCGTTTGAGAAGTACATGAAGAGAGTGCGACAGATAGAACAGAAGGAATTGGATGAAATAGCGGTCGTTAGGTATTACAGACAAAGAGTGAATCCGCGCTAGGGGTGTTTTCATGGAAGAGATGGAAGAAGAACGGTCTTATAATAAATTGGAATGGTTTTTTTACATTATTTTTATTCCGGTGTTATTCACCCTTGTTCTTTCTGCCATTATTGCACAGATGTTCGGCTATAACGTGGTAGGCGTCCTGGCCAAAGAGTTGAACAACCTTCCTGTAGTAGAAAAAATAATTCCTGATGCTGCGGTCACTCGCTCGGAGACTGCGGCCGATGGAACAAAAACAGATGAGAAAGATATCAAAATCAGTGAACTGGAAGCAAAACTGGCGGCAAAAGAGCGGGAAATTGAAAAAATAAAAAAGGAGGCACAGCAAGAACAACAAAAATCAAAGCAGCTGGCCCAGCAGGCAGAGGTCCAGCAGGAAGCCGACAAAGCGGCTCAAGCGCAGGCAAATGAGGAGAAGCAAAAGCAAATTAAAAACCTTGCCAAAATTTATACGTCAATGTCAGCAGGGAAAGCGGCGCCCATTTTGGAAAAAATGGCACCGGAAGAATCAGCTTCACTTTTGCTTGTTATGAAAGCAGAGGAGCGCTCCGCTATCATGGCGAAGATGGATCCGAAAAAGGCGGCGGATTTATCCCTGCTTTTGAAGGAAACCTCTCTACATAACACTACCGACCCGGGTGCGCTTCAACAGCGGTTGATGGAATTGAAGTATAATGCTTCAGTGCGTGAACTGGCTTCTTCCATTGCGAGTATGCAGCCGGCCAGCGCAGCGGATTTAATAGAGAGAATGTTTAAAGCTGACGAGAAGAAAGCTGTGCTCGTTCTCTCTCAGGTGGATGCTGCCCAGCGCGGACAGGTACTGTCTGCACTGGCTCAAGATCAAAGCCGAGCCGCTCTCGCAGCCAAAATTAGTCAAAAGTTATTAACTTATTAATATAGATCGTATTGTATTTTTCATGTTGTTTTCATAATATTTAATCGTGAAAGGGGGTGAAAAAATGACAGGAGTACAAATAAATGGGAATGCAGTCGTCTCAACCACAGCTTCGCGTTCCTTAGGCTCAAAAGGAACCAGTGAGTCTTCTTCTTCATTTGCGGAAGAGATGCAGGCTGTGCTGAGCAGCAGGAAGCAAGATGCACTGAATTCTGTGGATGACGGGCAGGGAACGGCATCTTTGCTGGAGACATTCGAAAATCTGCTGGAAACGCTGGCTGCCCAGATTGAGGAAGCTGAACAGGGCAAAGATGTACCGGAAGAATTGTATGCGTCGCTGCAGCAAGTCTATCAGCTATTGCAAAAGCTAACCGATGATATGAAATTGATTCAGCCCGACATGTATACCGGAAAAGCAATCAACTGGTTACAAAAAGGGCTTCTCTCTATCCAGTATAAAACACCACAGCAAATGATGGAGGAAGAGCAATCCATCCCCGCATTGACACAAAAACTGACCGATATGCTGACCTTGCTCGACGAGAAAAAGCCGGGTGTACTACCAAGGGACTTTGCAGACAAATTGCAGGCGCTGCTTTCGCGGTTAAATTATGCCAGTGAAGCTCAACAGAGAAGTAAAAGTGAAAGCACCCAGGAAGGGTTCCTTCAGGTTATAGCGCAGAAGTCAGGTTCCCCTGAAGCAATGGCGCAGAAGCAGGGGGTATCGGTAGTAAATGAATCTTCACAGGAGAAACAACAAGCAACCGCTGACTTAGAGGTCCCTATATCGGATGAGACAACCACGACCAGGGCGATGCACCATCAAATGCAGGGAAATATTGCTGCGGCAAGAACGGATGGAATGACCCCGCGCAATGCAAATCTACCGCTCGTTCCGGCCAGATTTTTTGTAAATGAAATGGAAGCTTATATTGTTAAACAAGTCCACCTAAATCGCGGTACAGGTGCTATGGAAACGACACTTCGTCTCTTTCCTGAAGATTTGGGACGTATTGATGTAAGAATTACGGCGCTTAACGGAGTTGTAACAGCCCACTTTACGGCCAGTCAAGTAGCCGGCAAAGAAGCGGTTGAGCAGCAGCTAAACCAGCTTCGTCACGCGCTGATTCAACAGGGACTGCATGTGGAAAAAATTGAGGTTTCCTACGTCAATACCACACCAGGCGAACAGTCAAACAATAATTTACATCAACAGGGAAGAGAGCAGTCACGGCAGGAACAGAAACGCGAGGAAGAAGTAGCATCGGAGGAGACTGCAGAATTTAATCTTGCTGAGCTGCTGGGAGAAGAAGGACTGGAGACGAGTTGAATGGACAGCATGAGAATGCTAAATACTGCGGAAAGGAGGGAATAAAGGAGATGCCGATAATTGATACGACGCAATATCGCAATTCTTTTCAATCGAAACCGAAAACATTTGAGGAACAGTCGTCTCTTGGCAAAGAAGATTTTCTTCGCCTGCTGGTTACCCAGTTGCAAAACCAGGATCCGACGCAGCCGCTGCAAGACAGGGAGTTCATTGCGCAGATGACACAGTTCAGCACGCTCGAGCAGATGACGAATCTGAACGATATGTTTACTAAATTTGTCGAGGCGCAGAGCATTGGCGGATTGTCTAACATGATTGGCAAAAAGGTGACCTGGACGGAATACGTAGTGGAAACGAATAATGCGGGTGAACAGGTGCTAAAAGAAGTGCCGAAAGAAGGCATGGTAACGGCCATCAGCATGAAAGACGGAAAATCACAGGTCGTGCTGGAGGATGGTTCGAGGCTTGATGTCAACCGGATAGAAACCGTAACAAATTCGGTTCCAAAACCTGAGGAAAAGCCGGAAGAGACACCTGAAGAAGGAGAAGAGGGACAGCAGCCGGGAGATAATCCGGGTGAGCAGCCGACAGAGAGTGCAGGCGAAACGGAGTCTCAACAGCCGAATGAAGGTGGCGGAGCATGAACCATATTAAGGCAGGACACATTTTTTATCCGCAGCCGTTAGCGCCGACAGCGCCGAAGAAGAAAAATCAGTCAGCAGGAGCTTTTGATGCGCTGTTTCAGCAGAAGCTAAATGAAGCAAAGAATGCCATTGATTTTTCCAACCATGCGCTTCAACGCTTAGAGAAACGCGGGATTAAGCTCGGGAGCGAAGACATCGCCAAACTGGCGGGAGCGGTGGAGAAAGCGCAGGCCAAAGGTGCGAAAGAATCGCTCGTATTGATGAATAATGTCGCTTATATTGTCAGTGTACAGAACAGGAAAGTAATTACCGCGGTGGACGGTCCGTCCATGCAGGAGAATGTGTTTACGAATATCGACAGCGCGATTATTGTGTGATAAGTGATTTGAAAACTATTTTAATAGAGCCGGTCCTTACAGAGGAGGCTTTGGCGCCGCCGACCGACTGACGCGGCGCAAACATGAGGAGGAGAAAAGGTATGTTACGTTCTATGTATTCAGGTATTGGCGGTATGCGCGGATTTCAGACAAAGTTAGACGTGATTGGTAACAATATCGCCAACGTAAACACGGTAGGATTTAAGAAGAGTCGCGTTATGTTCCAAGACATATTAAGTCAGACAGTAGCCGGAGGATCTGCAGCGAATGTAGGTGGTACACCGCCGACAGGAGGGATAAACCCAAAACAAATTGGCCTTGGCTCTACGATGTCCGCAATAGATGTTGTGCATACGCAAGGAGCGCCGATGACCACCAATTTGCCCTCTGATGTAGCCATAGAGGGGAATGGATTTTTTGTGGTAGGTACAAGTACCACCGATTTTTTATTCACACGTGCAGGTAACTTTACTGTGGATGCTGAGGGTTACCTCGTTACAAGCCAGGGTAAGTATGTTCTAAGTGCAAGTGGAGAAAAAATTAACTTATTAGCAGATATAGGGGGGGGCACACCGCCAGATGATAAAATAAAATCTTACTCCATAGGACAAGACGGAACCATTACTGTTTCTGTTCAAAAAGCAGACGGGACTACTACTACTGCATCATCATCTGACGATTCTACAAAGATAGGAGTTGCCTATATTACAAATCCTGGTGGCTTAGAGAAAGTAGGAGGCTCTCTTTATAAATGGGCCCCAGCCGCTGATGCAACGAATGTTTTTGATGACTTGGTGGGATTGCCCGGTACTTCAGGAAGGGGCTTACTAATGGCAGGACAACTTGAAATGTCTAACGTCGATCTGGCCGAAGAATTCACCGAAATGATCGTCGCCCAGCGCGGTTTCCAGGCCAACTCTCGGATTATCACTACGTCCGACTCCATTTTAGAAGAGCTAGTAAACCTGAAACGCTAGAGCCAATAGGAAATAAAAGATAAGGGGAGGGATGGCTCCTCCCCTATTTTGTATCAATATAATTGCGTTTTTTAAAATCGTTCGCGGTTCGAAAGTAGAGAATGAGAAAAAAGAGATTCTGAGCCTTCTCCTCTTTTCTCTATAGGTCAAACCACGATATAAATCTCAAATAAGATTCAGCTATATAGGGGGAATATTGATGGTTCGCCTAACCCGTTTAAACGGAAAAGAATACGTGGTGAACGCCCTGCTCATCGAAAGCCTGGAGGCGACTCCGGACACGATGGTCACCCTTGTAAACGGAAAAAAGTTCGTCATTAAAGAATCAATCCCCGACGTACTCTCCGCCCTCAAGGAATTTTACAAAGAAATCAACGCGATCAAAACGATCGCGATGCAAGATAGAGACATAAAAAAAGGAGGGGTGGAGGATGTTTAAAAACCGGCTGGTTAACATCGCGCTGATTATACTCATGGCGATTACGCTTATCGGGGTCGTCGTCTTCGTCTTATGGCAAACGTATTTAAAACCTGAAGCCGCAACGGTGCCCGGACAGCAGGTAGAAAAGAAAGTAAGCGCGGAGGATTTCCAGAAGGCGACACTGGAAACGGAAGAAATCCGCACCAATCTTATTACCGGAGAGATGATTCTCGCTAAGTTCGCCATTCAGGCCGAAAACGAGGACACCAAACACGAATTGGAGCTTCGCAAACCGCAGGTCATACATACTATCATTAAAACATTATCGGCGATGAAGCCGGATGAAATTCAGGGACCTAAAGGTATGGAGAAAGTAGAAGATGCGATAAAGCAGGAATTAAATAAACTTCTTGAAGAAGGAAAAATAGTAGAAGTCATTACCACACATAAAATCGTAGATGCATAAAATAGAGAAAGCATGCAACCATGCAAAGTTCAGGATAGGGGGTGACACTTATGACGGAGGTATTATCACAGGCGGAGATAGACGCCTTGCTTGCAGCGATTTCCTCTGGCGAAATGAACGCGGAAGAACTGAAGAAAGAGGAGATGGAGAAGAAGGTTAAATTATACGATTTTAAACGTGCCCTTCGCTTCTCCAAGGATCAGATTCGCACATTAACCCGTATCCACGAGAATTATGCCAGATTGCTTACCACATATTTTTCGGCTCAACTGCGTACATTTGTCCAAATAAGTGTTGCATCTGTTGACCAGCTTCCTTATGAAGAATTTATACGTTCCATTCCAAAGATGACCATACTTAATATTTTTGAAGCTGAACCGCTCGAAGGCAGAATGGTAATGGAAATAAATCCGAATATTGCCTATGCGATGCTTGAGAGACTGCTTGGTGGACAGGGAGTAGCCCCGAATAAATTCGGAGCGCTTACCGAAATCGAGACAACGATTATGGAGCGGATTTTTAGCAGAGCCCTGTATAGTTTTGCGGAAGCCTGGAAAACGGTAATCGAAATTGAACCGGAACTGGAGTTTTTGGAGGTCAATCCGCAGTTCATGCAGATTGTTTCCCCAAATGAAACGGTCGCGGTTATCTCTTTCAGCACAAAAATTGGCGAAACAACCGGAATGATTAATCTTTGCCTGCCTCATGTCGTGCTTGAGCCTTTAATGGTTAAACTGTCTGCCCACTATTGGCTGTCCACGCAGAAGAAAGCGCGTAACGAAAGGGAAGTACAGATCCTCGAGGAGAGGGTGCGTAAAGCGAAGCTCCCTCTTATTGCAGAGCTTGGCACTTCCATTATTTCCGTCGGCGAGTTTTTAAATCTCGCCATAGGCGATGTGATTCAATTGGATCAGCGTACGGAGGACAAAGTAAAGGTGCGAATTGGACAGAGGACGAAATATCTGGGGCAACCGGGTACATCCAAAGGCCGAGTGGCAATCATGATTGAAAACGTGTTGGAGGAAGAGGTGGAAGAAGATGAGTAGAGAAATGCTATCGCAGGAAGAGATTGACGCTTTACTGCGACAGAATAATCTGGAAGAAGATATAGATGACAATAATGAAGGAAACCAGGAACCGAATATTGATGATTACCTTTCCCCGCTGGAACAGGATGCGCTCGGCGAGATTGGAAACATCACGTTCGGCAGCGCGGCAACCGCGCTATCCAGCCTGCTTGGACAGGTTACCGATATTACCACGCCGAAAGTAGGCATCGTTCGCCGTGAAGAAGTACAGAACGAGTTTCCGCATCCTTATGTTGCCGTCCATGTGGAATATACAGAAGGTTTTCAGGGCATTAACCTTCTTGTCATCCGAGCGGACGACGCGCAGATTATTGCCGATTTAATGATGGGAGGGGACGGTACCGCACCGCCGCAGGAACTATCGGAGATTCATTTAAGCGCAGTGCAGGAAGCGATGAATCAGATGATGGGTTCCGCAGCCACATCCATGTCTACCATCTTCAATAAGCTGGTAAATATTTCTCCGCCTGGGATCGACATGATGGATTTGCAGCAAGGCAAAGGCATGGAGAATATCCCGGAGGATGATATTCTCGTTAAAATCTCGTTCCGATTGAAAGTCGGAAGTTTAATTGATTCCAATATTATGCAGTTGATTCCCGTACCGTTTGCACGTTCGCTTGTGGCTACGCTGCTTGGCGGAATGGGAGGAGATGCGGCACCAACGGAAGCGCCGCAGGCCGATCCGCAGCCAGCGCCGCAGCCGGCACCACAACCTGAGCCTGTTCATATGGCCGGTGGAAATGAGTATCCGTCTTCCGGTATAGGCGGCATGGAGCCGCCGCAACCACCGCCATATCAGATGCCGTCGCAGCAGCCGATGTATCAGCAACCTCTGCAAGGATATCCGGGAGGAATGCCTCCGTATCAACAGCCAATGTACCAGCAGCAGCCGCCTCAACCGGCTTATAGCGGATATCAACCGCCGCCAGCTAACGTACAGCCGGTGCAGTTTTCTTCTTTCGATGTGAATGTTCCCCCACAAGCCTCTCCACAGAATTTGAGCATGCTTATGGACATTCCATTGAAAGTTACGGTAGAGCTGGGCAGAACGAAGAGACAAATTAAAGATATTTTA
>NZ_BJXX01000063.1 GCF_007991215.1 Aneurinibacillus danicus | reverse complement strand
GGCGTTCGCCTTTTTCCACATTGAAGTCATTGTCTTGTTCTCTTCTCTCTTTTCCTTCGTACCACAAAAGTCAGTAGCCCTTCCTTCAATTTTCATGCCGGGGTTGTGGCTGAAACGCCATGGTGGTTTTCTGTGGAGGTAGTCATGAAGAATGTAAAAGGCTAAGAAAATACTGATATTGCAACTTCAGGAAATATAATCCGTATATAAAAGCAAGGATACAGAAGGAGAGTGAGTTATATGGAAGAGAACAAAAAGAAAAAAGGCTGCCCGAAATGCGGGTGTGAGAAAGTAAACCAAAGTGAAATTGCTACAACGGGAACAGGATTATCTAAGCTATTTGACATTCAGCATAATCAGTTTAAAGTCGTTTCCTGTGCCAACTGCGGTTATTCCGAGTTTTACAACATGAGAAGTTCCGGTGCTATGAATGTCCTTGACTTCTTTTTCGGAGGATAATCTAGAAGGAAAGAAATATAGGAGAAAATTTTGTTAAAGACAAAGGGGAGGATAAATATGGATTGGGATTTCCCTCTTGTTCTAACAATTGTAGTGCTTGGGGTTATCATCGTACTACCGGCCATTTCTTCATTAAAAGAAAGAGAATACCGTTGCCTGGTCTATACGGCTTTTAATAATAATGATTATTTTAAAGCAACGAGTCGCTTAAGAGCAGCCGGAATAAAATATGACATAAAAATCAGATTGAACTCAGGCTACCCTTCTCCTTCAGGCTATTCAACTTCGCATGATTATACTCAATACGATATTTACGTGAAGAAAGAGGAAGAGCATAAGGCTCAGCGTGCCATTCATGATCTGCACTAAGCCAATGAATGCTATCCCTTTATCTATAATGTGTCTTAAAAACAGCGGCAGGATGGCACTCTATATGGTAAAGATGCAATATAAAAGCACAGAAAGTCTAAAAACTTTCTGCGCTTGTTCTTCGCATCCTACACCTACAAATATCGTTTCACGCCGACGACGCGGTAGTGAGACAAATACCAGTCGATATCGTTGATCGTAACCTTGCCTTGGCCGCTGGCCGCATGCGCCATTCGCCCGTTGCCCATATAAATGCCGACATGCGAGATTTTGCCGCCGCCGGTGTCGAAGAATACGAGATCACCGGGTTCCATCGAGTTCACGGAAACGGCGGTACCTGTTTCGAACTGCTGGCTGGAGGTGCGCGGCAGATCAACCCCAAGGGAGCTGTATATATACTGTGTAAAACCGCTGCAGTCAAATCCTTTAGTCGTTGTGCCTCCCCAACGGTACGGCGTGCCAAGCAGCGGCTCGACTTTGCGCATTAATAGCTCATCGAGACGGGAATCCGTGCGGGAGGCTACCTGGCGCGTCGGTTCCGGCTTTGGTACGGAGCCGAATAACGCTTTCTGCAGAATGACTGCCGCTTCGGCCCGGGTCAGCTCTTTCTGTGGGTTGAAGACGCCGTCATCTCCCGAAAAAACTTGCTTCTGTGTAACCGCTTTTACGCTATCCACTGCCCAGTCGCTCACTTTGGATGCGTCCGAATACGGCAGCTTCTGGTCAGAATGAGAATAATTAAACGTGTGGGCGATAATAACTGCCGCTTCTTCGCGCGTAACCGGGCGTTCCGGATCGAAGCGGGTGTCCGACACACCTTTAACGATTCCCATTTGGTATGCTTTTTTGACTGTTTCGTAATACCATTTGTTTTCCGCTACATCGGTAAATGGAAAAGTAGGAATGATCCGTTCTCTATCCATTGCCCTTGATAGAATAGTAGCGAATTCCGCGCGAGTTACCTTCTGGTTTGGTGAGAAGGTCTTTGCGGTGGTGCCGTTGATGATTTCTTTCTCATACAGATTGTTAATGCTTCCTGCTGCCCAGGGCACGCTGGAAAGGTCCGTAAACGTACCGCTTGCTTGCGCAGCTTGGGGAAGAAACGGGGTAAGCCCGCCTGCCAAAGATACCGAAAGCAATCCTGCCATGACTGTCTGTCTAATCCCTGTTTTTTTGATTCTCATAGCCTCTTTCCTTTGTCTATTTTCTTGGTTATCTCTTTGATGCGTGAGTGTATGTATTGCATGTCTAGTCTTTTAATTGTTATGTAGGTGCATAAAGAAGACACCTCTAACAGTATAAGAAGAAATTATTAACAAAGTATGATCATCTTATGAATGTTTTGGACACAGTTCCCCACATTTCATTGGTAGGAATTTTTTGGATTTTTGTTTGGGGAGAATAGAAAAAGAACCGCAATCACTGCGGTCCTTTTTCTATGTATAGGAAAGTATATTTCGCTTTACAGCGATAAAGTGAAATGTATTTTCCCTCCATTCGTAAGCAAGGAAAAACACGCGAGGCGTGTGCCGACCGTTGCTTTTTCCGTGTGGAGCGTGTGGCCTGAAGGGAGGGAAAGACCGGCAATTGTCTCCCTCTTCGAGGTACCCGGATGTTTTGCCGGTCCGACCGAAGGGCCACAAAGCGGCCGCTTGTCTTCTGTGTGGAAAAAGGACGAGCGGCACCGCCCGCGAGTTTTTCTTACTGGCTTTTTGGCTTCAATTGTTCCAGGCTTTTAAATTCATACCCTTGTTTTCGCACTTCATCGATGATTTTTCCCAGGGCTTCCGCGTTATCTTTAGAAACAGAGTGAAGCAAAATAATCGCACCCGGGTGAAGCTGGGACATGAAACTGTCGTAGGCGTATTTCCAGCCCCGCTGAGCTCTGGTGTCCCAATCTTTATAAGCAAGGGACCAAAAAACATTTGTATATCCAAGCTGTTTGCTTACCGCAAGCATCCGTTCGCTGAAAATTCCTCTTGGGGGACGTAAAAAAAGAACCTCTTTTTGCCCGGTAACCTGTGTTACTGCCTCGGTCACTTTTTCCAGTTCTTCTTTTATCCGGCTATCCGAAATCTGGCTCATATCCGGGTGGCTCCAGGAATGATTTCCGATAATGTGTCCTTCCTTTACCATTCGCTTCAACAATTCAGGCTGATCGTTGACGTAATGCCCGGTGACAAAAAAGGTGGCGGGTACTTTTTTCTCTTTTAGCGTATCTAAAATCTTAGTCGTATATCCGTTCTCGTAACCGTTGTCAAAGGTGAGATAAAGCTCTTTCTTTGTCGTATCTCCTAAAAAAATGGCCCCGTGCTTTACAAGGATGTCTTTAAATCCTTCTTCATCGATGGAAGGCAGTTGACCGTTTTTACTCTTTTTGAAACCGAAGTGGTAAGGAGTTTCCCGATATCCCTCCGCGGAGTAAAACGGCAGCAAAGAGGCAAGCAAAACAAAAGCGATAAGGACGCTGAAGCGTTTCATGAGTAGACTCAACTCCCTGATATGTAACTTTTTACTGGAATCAACAGAAGTATTTTTCCAATAAGAATAGGAAGTTATGTGTTTCCGCTTAAAATATTCGTGAAAAAGAGCGGGAGAATGTTTGAAAGGAGTGAGGAATACAATAAAAAACGGAGGCGCTATGCGTGCCTCCGTTTTGCGTATGTTCTTCGGATACAATACACATATTGAACTTCATATAACCCCATGATAAAATGAGGAATGGTCAATAAGTTTTTATTATTTTTATACAAATATCACCCAATATTATAATATCATAAAAAAATACTGATGTCAAACCTATTGACCATAGAAATTTTTATAGATAGGAGTGGTCCCATGAGTAAGGCGGAACAGGATTGGCAGGAAGAGCAGCAGCGGGTCGACCGAGTGATCGATTTCATCGGAGAAAGAATGGTCGTTCTTCAGCAGCAGGTCGGCGAGATAAAAGCAGACGTTGTAGATATCCGTAAGAACTTCTGGGATGATGTGACTGCCAATTTCGAAGATGCGGTGGAGGCGGCGGAAACTGCTGCGAGCATCAAACAGCAGGCCGAAGTGCTATCGGAGAGGGAGCGCAGCCACCGGCTTGCCCACAACCAATTGACGACACTGGCGCGCCTGAAACGGTCGCCTTATTTTGGGCGAATCGACTTCAAAGAAGACGGAGAGCCGGGAACGGAACGCATCTACATCGGCATCGCTTCCCTTCTCGATGAAAACAATGAAGACTTTCTTATCTACGATTGGCGTGCGCCGGTGTCCAGTCTGTATTATGATTATCCTCCCGGACCGGCGCAATACGAAGCGCCTGGCGGTACGATTACCGGGGAGATGGAACTAAAGCGGCAGTACGTGATTCGTGAAGGCATCATCCGCAGCTTGTTTGACACGGGCGTAACCATCGGCGATGAATTGTTGCAGGAAGTGCTCGGCAAGCAGGCAGACTCGCAGATGAAAAGCATTGTAGCTACGATTCAGAAAGAACAAAATCAAATTATCCGCAATGAACGCAGCCGTTTGCTCATCGTACAGGGCGCAGCGGGCAGCGGCAAAACCTCGGCTGCTCTGCAACGAGTCGCCTATTTGCTGTATCGGTACCGTGAGACGCTACGGGCAGAGAATATTGTCTTATTTTCTCCGAATCCTATGTTCAACAGCTACGTCTCCACCGTCCTACCTGAACTCGGAGAGAAAAACATGCAGCAGACGACGTTTCAGGAGTATCTGGAGCTCAGACTGGGCAGAATGTTTCAGCTTGAAGACCCATTTGCGCAAATGGAATATACGCTTACGGCTGTGAATGAGCCCGATTATGCGGCACGCATGGAGGGAATCCGCTATAAAGCTTCCGGCGACTTCATGCAGGTGATTGAGAGATATGTCGAGTTTCTCGGACACGAAGGCTTGATTTTCAAAGATATAAAATTCCGGGATGAAGTGCTTGTTTCGAGAGAACGCATCAAGGAAGAATTTTATGGGTATGATTCGTCCCTGCCGATTCCGAATCGTATGAAACTGCTTGTCGATTGGCTGCTTGCAGAGCTGAAGGAGCGGGCACGCCTGGAACGAAGCAAACAGTGGGTAGAGGACGAGATGCAGTTGCTCGACAAAGAAACGTACGCAAGGACTCATGAGAAACTCCAGCGGAAAAAAAGATACACGGAGGACACGTTCGATGATTTCGAACGCGAACAAAAGCTGCTTGCCTCCGTAATCGTACAGAAACACTTCAAGCCGCTGCGTAAACGGGTGAAACGTCTTCGCTTTATCGATATGTCTGCCATCTATCGGCAGTTATTTGCTGATTCAGCCCGTATTCTTCCCTTCACCGCTGATGGAGGGCTGCCGCAGCACTGGGCGGCAATCTGCACGCAGACAGTGGAGCGCCTCGACCGATCGGAATTAGCATACGAAGATGCAACGCCTTACCTTTATTTGAAAGAGCGGATTGAAGGGTTTGAGACGAACACATCGGTCCGTCATGTATTTATCGATGAAGCGCAGGATTATTCGGCGTTCCAGTTCGCCTTTATTAAACGGCTTTTTCCACGCAGCAAAATGACGGTGCTCGGCGACTTGAACCAGGCGATTTATGCCCACACAGAGACCGGTACCGGATTTGCGCCGATGTCTTCCTTATATGACGCCGAACAGACGGAGACATACGTATTGAAGCGCAGCTATCGTTCGACGCGTCCGATTGTTGAATTCACACGCGGATTCATTGAAGGCGGAGAAGAGATTGAACCGTTTAACCGGGAAGGAAACAAACCTACTGTAACGCAGGTTGTTGACGAAGACGAACTTGCCGCAAGGGTTGCGGATCGCATCCGAGAACTGCAGACCGCCGGATACCGGACGATTGCGGTCATCTGCAAAACCGCTCGGGAAAGCAGGGAGGCGTATGAAGCGCTGCATAATGATATACCGCTTCGTCTAATCGGAAAAGAGACATCTTCTTTCGAGGCCGGTACGCTTGTCATTCCTTCTTATTTGGCCAAAGGTGTCGAATTCGATGCGGTTATCATTTATAACGGTTCAGAGGAACAGTATGGAAGGGAGGGCGAGCGCAAGCTTTTTTATACCGCTTGTACCCGGGCGATGCATGAACTGCACATTTATTGCGTCGGTGAGATGAGTCCGTTCATCTCCGCCGCCCCTTCAGATACGTATGTGAAGGAAAAAATAGGCATGGAATAAAAGATTCCAACTCATTTTCACTCACTTTCTGCTTCTGTACAAGAATACGATGTATTGGAGTATAGCAGCGAGAGAGGGGGAAGATTTTTGCGCATCCTTGTTATTTTGCCGGAGCAACTGCCGGTTCCGCCCATTCTGGGCGGTTCGGTAGAGACCTGCACACATAACATTTTCCGCAGAATGGCCGAGAAGGAACAAGTGACGCTAATCAGTCGGGCCCACCGCAACCTGCCTGCCCAAAGCGTATATGTGAACGGCAATTATCATATTATCCGCATTCCGAAGCGAAAGCGGCTGGATTATATCCGCGCCGCGCTCCGCCGGGTCAGACATCGTTCCTTCGATATAATCCAGATTGAAAACCGTCCTGCGTTTGTGCCGTATGTCCGGAAGATGTTTCCGCATACGCCGATCGTATTGTCCCTGCATTCCCTAACGTTTATGTCGGCGCTGGATCGGAAGAGGGCGAATGCGATTTTACACAAGGTCAACGCTGTTACGTCCGTCGTTTCGTTTGTATCGCGTACAATGAAGAAACGGTATCCGGCTCATGCCCGCAAATTCCATACCTGCATTCTTGGGGTAGATACATCTCAATTCCGCCCTTTTTCTTCAAGTGAGAAAGAGGTATTGCGGAAACAGTGGAAGGCGTCCGGCACATTCAACGTACTGTTCGTAGGCCGGATTGTTCACGGAAAAGGACTGCATACGCTTATACGGGCCGTTGCCCGCGTGAAGAAGAAACACCCGCGTGTTCGGTTGATTGTCGTCGGCGCCTCCTGGCCCGGTGTCAAACGGCAGACTCGTTATATGAAGCAGGTGCGCTCGCTGTCGCGTAAACTGCGTGTACCTATTCGCTTCACGGGTTATATTCCGCCGGCGCGTGTTCACCGCATGTATCACCTAGGGGATGTGTTCGTCTGTCCGACGCAATTCCGGGAAGGGTTTGCCACCGTTAATTCGGAAGCCATGGCCTCCGGAATCCCGGTGATTGCGTCCAATCGGGGCGGCATCCGGGAAGTAGTCGAGCACGGGGTAAGCGGGCTGCTGATTCGTGACTACAAAAGTCCGACCGCATTTGCCCGTGCCATTATGCGGGTAAAAAGCTCTCCCGAATTGGCCGCACGCTTGGCCAAAGGAGGCCGCCGGCGCGTGAAAGCGAATTTCAGCTGGATAAGTACAAGCAGAAGATTAAAAAAGGTATACGCCCGTATACAGCGCCATCCTTAAAATCATAAAGAGAAAGCAAAGAACCCGGATATGCCGGGTTTTTTGCTTAGTGTAGGAAAGTATGTGTTGCTTTATCACTATAAAGCGACACATACTTTCCCTCCATCTGTAAACCAGGAAAAACTCGCGAGGTGTGTGCCGACCTTTGCTTTTTCCGTGTGGAGCATGTGGCCCGAAGGGAGAAAAAGACCGGCAACGTCCGCGAGTTTTTCTCACGTGAATAAGAGGGACTGTGTGCTTCTTTTGCTATTCATTCAAAAAAATTTGATCGTTTGGTTGTGTTTTTATAAATAATATATATATTAATAATATGAATATAAATAAGTGAGGTATAAAAATGAAAGGAAGAGACGTAATTCTAGGGCTATTAATGAAATGTCCTATGTCGGGATATGATATCAAGCAATCGTTCGAATCGATATTTTCTTATTTCTTTGATGCCAGCTACGGCACAATTTATCCGACACTGAACCAACTAGAGAAGGAAGGGTACATCATAAAGGAAACGGTGATTCAGGAGGGAAAGCCCAATAAGAACCTTTTCTCCATTACTGAAAAAGGGCGGGAGCGGTTCCGGGATTACCTGCAGAGCCTGATCGAGCCGGACGTGGTACGCTCTGATTTTCTGATGCGTCTATACTTTGGTGAACATGTCGGGAAAGAGCGGGTTACGGAATGGTTGGAACAGGAAAAGACAAGGACGCTCGCTTCCCTTGCCAGACTGGAAGAAGACTATAGAGGCTGGAAGGAACATATGACGCCTTCCCAGGAAGCATGCGTCCGTATTGGCATTAGTCATTATCGAAGCCACCTGCAAGCGGTCGAAGACGAGCTGCAGAAGCTTAAAGAAAGTGAATAAAGGGATGGAGGAAGAAGAATGGAATTATATGATGTACTGGTTATCGGGGCAGGCGTAGGAGGTCTTGCGTGCGGTGCCCGCCTGTCCAGGCTGGGATACAAAGTTGCCGTGTTCGACCATCATTATGCAGCCGGCGGATATGCGACTAATTTTAAACGTAAAGAATATACGTTTGATGTCGCGTTGCATGGTGTAGGCGGATTGGGAGCGGGCCAGAGTTTCCATAGGATTCTTGACGCTTGCGGCGCGGCGGACCGAATGATTCCTCTCCCTAAAGAACATCCTTATTCCATCCAGACTCTTCAGCAAAGAATTGATATTCCGAAGCAGGCCACAGAATATAAACAATTGCTTATCCGCATGTTTCCTGATGAGAAAAGCGGCATTGATTCATTGTTTGCCGCTATTTATCGGCTGCACGAAGAGATGAGCTTTTTACAAGACCCGGACGTTCCGGGCTGGAAAAAAGGAGCACTTTTTCCGCTTCGCTGCAGGCTGCTGATGAAGTGGTCCGGACTGACAACAGAGCAGGTGGTAAGACAGTATGTAAAGTCGGATGCATTTTTTAACTTTTTTACCGCGCTATGGGGGTATTACGGGCTTCCGCCTTCCCGGCTCTCTTCGCTATATTTCTTCATTCCGTGGACTGGCTATCACATTGAGGGAACGTATTACATAAAAGGCGGGGCACAGGCTTTCTCGGATGCCCTTGTGTCGGTCATCGAAGAGCACGGCGGTAAAGTGATGCTGCGCCGCGAAGTAACAGAGATTTTGTTGGATAATAAAAAAGCGTATGGCATCCGGATAAAGGACGGAACAGAATATAGAGGAAAGTGGGTCGTCTCCAACGCCAGCCCGGCACACACTTTAGGAAATTTAATCAGGGAACACGAATGCGGCATGCGATACCGGAAAAAGCTGTTGACGAAACGAATCGGTCCTTCTCTTACTCAACTGTATATCGGCCTGTCCTGCCATCCTGAAGTGCTTGGTATCGACGCTGAGGACCTGCTTTTTCTGGAAGAACAGGATCATGCGAAAGACTATGAGAATTGTATGCACGGATTGTATGACAAAGCCAATTTCGGGCTTACCAACTACAGCAAAATGGACGCCGCTTTGAACGCGTATGAAAGAGGTGTAATTACTGCCACGTTAATCGATGATATCCGGAACTGGCCGGAAGAGAAAGAAGCATACCGGTGGAAGAAGAAGGAAGTAACGGATATTTTCCTGGATCGGCTGGATGGTTATTATCCGGGTTTGAGAGAAAAAGTAGTGATAACCGAGCTGGGAACTCCCCGTACAATGATGCGGTATACAAAAAATCCTGAGGGGGCGGTATATGGCTTTGCGCAAACAGTGGCTCAATCCGGCATAAAGCGAACGTCCAGCAGGACGCCGATATCCTGCCTGTCGCTTGTCGGAGCCTGGACACAGCCGGGCGGCGGTTTTCAGGGGGCGGCGACATCAGGTTTTATGGAAGCGGAAAGAATCCACCGCAGGTTGCAATGATGAAAGCCAGAGAATATCCTGCACCCCCTTTAAGGATTTTCTTCATATTTGGTACGAATTTAAAAATTTGTAACAGAAAATTACTTAGTTTAGCATATGAGTTATGTTATAAATAAGGGTAAAGGTTTCATCGGTTTGAGCGCAGATAAGGAGGAAAATAAAGTGGAAGATAGAGTAGAAAAAGCTTCTGTTGCAAAAAAAGTAATTATCGGTGCATTCGTTGTGCTGGATGCTATTATGATCGTCGGCACTATTTATGTTGTGCTGTAGACAGAGGATAAGATGAGAATCGGAGTCGTTTCGGATACCCATATACCATCACGGGCAAAGCGGCTGCCGCCTGCGCTTATGGAAGGGTTGCAGGAAGTGGATATGATCCTGCATGCCGGTGACTTTACTTCATTGGACGTCGTGAAAGAATTAGAAGCGATCGCGCCGCTGGAGGGCGTGGCAGGCAACAATGACAGGGAAGACATTCTGGCCCGGTTTGGCCGCAAGAAAGTGTTGGAATTAGGCGGATTTCGCATTGGTCTGATACACGGGGACGGAAAGAGCAAAACCACGGAGCGCAGAGCCTGGGACGCATTCGCCGGTCAGAAGGTGGATGCGGTTATTTTCGGACATTCACATGCGCCTCTTTTGCGCTGGCATGAAGGCGTTCTGCTGTTTAATCCAGGCTCGCCGACCGATAAGCGGCGCCAGCCCGAGTTTTCGTACGGCATTTTGGAATTGGGAAAGACGATTGCCGCACAGCATTATTTTTATCGATCTAAAGTATAGAGAATACAAACGCCTCCTCGGAAATTATCCGGGAGGCGTTTGTATTTCACAAGGGCTTACTGCTGTGTTAAAATCAGCGGACCGTCTTTGGTAATGGCAATCGTGTGCTCGTATTGAGCCGCCAGACTGCCGTCGAGCGTGCGCGCCGTCCAGCCGTCGTCTTCGACGTACATGTTGTACATGCCTGCAGTGATCATCGGCTCAATCGTAAACACCATACCTTCCTTCAGACGGAATCCTTTGCCGGGCTTTCCGACATGGACAAAGGAAGGAGCCTCATGCATGGACTGTCCGATACCGTGTCCGAGCAGGTCGCGTACGACCGAGAAGCCGGCGTTTTCGGCGTGGGTCTGGATGGTGCTTGTTACATCGCCGATTCGATTGCCCTCCAGTGCTTTCTCGATACCTAAGTCCAGGCATTCCTTTGTCACGGTCAGTAAACGTTGCGCTTCTTCGGAAATGGTGCCGACCGGATACGTCCAGGCCGAATCGGCCAGCCAGCCGTTCAGATTCACGACCATGTCAATGGTAACGATATCTCCGTTTTTCAGCGGCTTTTTGCTTGGGAATCCGTGGGCGATGACATCGTTGACGGAAGCGCAGGTCGCATAGGGAAAGCCGTTGTACCCTTTTTGCTCCGGTGTCGCATTATGTTTTTTAAGGAATTTTTCCGTAAAGCTGTCGATTTCCAGGGTAGTGATGCCTGGTTCAATCATTTTTGCGATTTCGCGGTGGCAGGCGGCCAGAATTTCTCCGGCCTCTTTCATTAGGGAAATCTCCCGTGCTGTCTTTAAAATAATCATATAAAACGTGGCGCATAAACCCATCGCCTTCAGACGTGGGAGGAAGCGCCGTCCCTCCTTCATTTTATTTATTTTTCATATTGTTTGATCCGAAAATTGTAGGAGTATTAGCTAATAACGTAACCTTATTTTATAAAATTATAAAGATGTTTAGAAAGACAAAAAACTGCAACCTAACCGGACTCTGTTATCGTCATAAAGAGGGAAGGAAAAATCAAAAAACGAAATAGGGGGAAAAAAACATATGAAACAGACAGACAAGAAACGCTATGTATCCATGTTGCTCGGAGGCGCAATCGGTATCGCTTCGCTGCTGGCTCCACTTGCTCCTGCCGCATCCGTCGCTGCAAGCCCTGTACCTGCTTCGTCTTCAACCTGGAAATCGACCACAATGAATGAAAAGACGGCGGTACGGCTTGTGACGGAAGCGGTGCAGCGTCTGCGGCATGTACAGCAGGGCGGAGCGCTGCAGGGTAAGATTAGCACCTTTATGTATAAAGGTAAGGAGTACCGCTATCTCGGCAAAGACATTGATACGAAGAAGGAATATCTCGCTTATCTGCAAAAAACGTTTACTCCTTCTGTAAGCGAAGCGCTGTATAAACAGGCCGGTCTTATTGTGTATAAAGGACGGCTTGCCCAGGTGAATGCGGACGGCGGTGACATGCGCCAGTGGGGAAATGCGCAAGCGACGTTTGTTAAAGGAGCAAAGTGGAACAAAGAATACGAGTTGAAAATTCCGATGGGTGATAAAACCAATCCTTCGTTTGCGACTGTACGCGTTAAACTTCTCTACCTCAAAGGAATAGGCTGGCGGGTTGCAACCGTCATTAAATAAAAGCAAGCAAGGAAACCGAAACTGTTGCAAATATGCGATGGTTTCCTTCGTATTCTTTTCCGTTTTTGCAAAAAGCGAAAAGAAAAAGCGGTCCAAGAGAGGCTTTCCTTTTCTCCTTTTGCTGCATACATTGTCTTGAACGGATCACGCAGCAGGGAGAAGAGGAGGGGTTTCATTGCCTAAAACCGTAATGTTAAGCAAACCGGTGATTGCCGTCACCGGAAGTGCGGGAAAAACAACAACCAAAGAGATGATTGCGTCGATTTTGCGGCGCAGATGGCGCATTTTCGCTTCGTACCGGAGCTTTAACCAGCATACATGTTCAGCGGCCAATGCGAAGCGCATTCGTCCGTTCCACCAGGCGGCGGTGCTTGAGTTCGGCATGGGAGCACGCGGTCAGATCAGAAAGCACTGCCAGTTTATTCAGCCAAACATGGGTGTCATTACAAACGTCGGAACGGCCCACATTGGAAATGTGGGGGGGAATGTACAGGGGATCGCCCAGGCGAAATCCGAGTTGATTAAGTATATGAAGCAGAGTGGTTATTTGGTGCTTAACGCAGACGATCCGAATTCGAAATTGTTGGAAACCGAAGACTTCCAGGGCACAATCGTTACGGTCGGCGTTAGAGAGGAAGCGGATTTCCGGGCGTCGAATGTTCGCTACGAGCGGAACGGCATGAAGTTCGATGTGAAGCTAGACCAAGAAACGCACTCATTTTACATTCCCATCTACGGCGACCATAACGTATACAACGCATTGAATGCGATTGCGATTGCGCATGCGCTCGGATTTACCGCGCAGGAGATGAAAGCGGGTCTTGCGTTCTACAAGCGTACGCCGCACCGTCTGAACGTTTTCCGTTATGCGAGAGGCATTACATTGATCGACGATTCATGCAGCGCCAATCCAAACGCGGTACGTGCCGCCCTCGAGGTACTTACAAAAGTGGGGAAAGGGACAAAAGTAGCTGTGCTTGGCACCATGCTGGCGATGGGCAAGTATTCGACGAAGGCGCACGCGGAAGTCGGCCGGTATGTGGCTGAATCAAAAGTTGATTATTTGTATACGTACGGCAAGAAGGGGCGGATTATCGCATCAAGTGCAATTCGAGCCGGATTTCCGGCGAAGCGGGTACGAATATTTGAGACCGAGCAGGGCTTACGCCGCGCGCTTCTCCGGCGTCTGGAATCCGATACGACCATTCTGATTAAAGCATCCCATAAAATCGGCCTGGAAAAGACGGTCGATTATGTTAAAAAACAGGCTCGGCGCAAAGGGCTGAAGCAGTTATCATGAACGCGTCAAAAGCGGGAGCACCGCCTGTACTTACAGCGAAAGCGGCCTGCTTAATCGAAACGGAGGACGGACGCGTACTATGGCAGAAAAATGCGGAACAAGCGCTTGCCCCTGCCAGCATGACCAAAATGATGACGGCCCTCCTCATAATAGAGAAGAGCATGCGTGGAGAGATAGCGCTGACGGAGCGAGTCCGGATCAGTCGCCGGGCTGCAGCCGTACGCGGATCGAATATGCAGCTTCGGGCTGGCGGGATGGTTACCGTACAGGCGCTTTTGACCGGTCTTTTGATCGCCTCGGGCAACGATGCGGCTATAGCACTTGCCGAATACGCATCCGGGAGTGTGCCCGCCTTTGTGAACGAGATGAACGAGCGGGCTGCCCGCTTAGCGCTTGCGAACACGCGGTTTCGAAACCCGCATGGACTTTCCGTGCCGGGACATTACGCAAGCGCATACGACATGTGCGTGATCGGAAGGGAGCTTACGCGATATCAACATATTCTGCGCATCACATCCCGCAGACGCGCAAGCATAAAACGACACGGCAAACCTGTCGTCCTGCTTCGTAATACAAATTCGCTGCTGGGCATCCATGCGGGAGTGGACGGACTGAAGACCGGCTATACGCCGCAGGCAAAGTACTGCCTGTGCGCGACTAAGCCACATCCACGGTTTGGCAGGCTCATCGCCGTCGTCATGGGCCTTCCAACAAAAAGAAAACGAAACCGTGAAGCGTCGGCGTTGCTTTCCTACGCAAATGCTGTAGATGTTAATCGCTAAGCGTAAATCTCATGCCGTATTTCCGCAGCCGATACTGTAGGCTCTGTCGGCTGATGCCAAGCTCGCGGGCCGCGCGGGATACATTGTTGCCGTTCTTTGCGATAACATGGCGAATGTACTTTTTTTCGAATGCGGCCAGCTGGCTTTTTAAGTCCTGTGGTACATGAGTAAAGTTGTCCTGCGATGCGCTCGTCTGTAGTGCCGCACTCAGTAGAGAAGACATCTCTTCCGTATTCGCATGCGCGGCCGTCGCTTCGTCCCGGGACAGATGCAGCAGCTTGCGGCGGATATGGTGCGGCAGATGCTGCATGCCGATTTCGGTTTCATCGGTGATAAAGTTCATCGTTCCTTCAATCGCATGCTCAAGCTCCCGTATGTTGCCGGGCCAGCTATATTCAAGGAACGAATGCAGCACCTCGGGCTGTATGCGCTCGATGTTCATATCGAACAGCCGATTATATTTCCGGATGAAATGGTAGGCCAGCAGTTCGATGTCCTCTCTGCGCTCTCTCAGCGGCGGAATGAAGAGGGTAACGACTCCAAGTCGATAGTATAAGTCTTTGCGTAGACGGTTTCCCGCGATAGCGTCAATTGGATCCTCATTCATTGTGGCGATAATGCGCACGTCGATCTCCATATCCTTGGTATCCCCGATCCGGCGAATTTTCTTCTCCTGCAGAGCTCGCAGCAGCTTGGCCTGCAGAGGGGGACTCATCGAGTTAATTTCGTCGAGCAGCAGCGTGCCGCCGCGCGCCTGTTCGAACAGACCGGGACGTTCGACGGCGCCTGTGAATGCGCCGCGTCGTGTACCGAACAACAGTCCTTCAATCAGATGCTCGGGCAGGGCTGCGCAGTTCTGTGAGATAAACGGGCCGGACGAGCGGGCGCTGTCATTGTGAAGGCTCTGGGCGAATAACTCCTTGCCCGTGCCGGTCTCACCCACGATAAGCACGGACGAAGAAGTGCGTGCCGCGCGCCGTGCTGCCTCAATCACCTCACGAATGGCGTCGCTTTCCCCGATGATGCTCTCGAACACGTAGCGTGTGTCTTTATCTTTCATAAAGTTCTCGCGCAGCATGTGCTCCATCCGGGTAATATCGTTGGCAAGTTCAAAGGCAGCAATGGTCCGTCCGTTCTTGACAATCGGAAATGTATTGTTAATGGTCGTAATTTGTTTGCCTTTGGCATTGAAATACGTTTGTTTAACGTTTTTCGTCATCTCACCCTGATGCAGCGCCTGCAGCAGGGTGCTTTCCTGTTCTTTTGTAAAGGTAAACACGTCAAGCAGGCGCTTGCCGAGCACGGTTTCTTTTTTCATCGCTTCAATCTCGGACATTTTCTCATTGTAGATAATCGAAATGCCGTCTTCATCGATAGCGTGAATGCCTTCATTAATTTGATTCAAAATAAATTCGTAGATTGTAAGCTTTCTCTCCAATTTCTCTCTCTCAAACGCTTCCATTCTTGAGCTCCGTTCCTTTCAGTTTGGTTTCCGCTTCTCGGGTACCGGATCGATGCCGCCCGGATGGAATGGATGGCATTTGGCGATTCGTTTGACGGTCAGCCAGCCGCCTTTGAGCGCCCCGAAGCGCTGAATCGCCTCAAGTCCATAGTGCGAGCAGGTCGGGTAAAACCGGCAGGATGGGGGGAGAAGCGGCGATATGAGCCGCTGGTATAGGCGGATGAAGAAAATCAGTACAGCTTTCATCAGCAAAACTCCTGTTCTGTTCACGCTTGTCCTGCTAAAATCAGCGGGACGTTGCCTTAAGAGATAATTCGTTCCATTTATAACGGATTTCATCTACTGGAAGATCGATGCCGATAAGCACCAAATAGCATTCCTCCGCATCTTCCACCGGTTCCCATTCCGTTCGCTTGGCCGCATACTGCATCAGCTGCATGCCGGATTTGTCTGCTGTTTTCAGGTAGCCTTTGGCACGCAGCAGCTGCGGGTGATAGCTTTTTAGCAGCTTTTCTACTTTCTTTGGCTGCACAGGTACATTAACGGGCAAGGTATATGTCTGAACACGGGAGTATGATCCTTCGTTCATATTCGCATTTGCATGAGTGTGCTTGTGTGCAGGTTTGACGATGGAGAACGGAGACTTTTTCGCAGCTTCCGTTTTCTCACGTTTGCTTATCGTCTCGAATACCGGTGCTAGATCAATGTCGCTGTATGTCGTAAATAGAATCGGTGAGCGATCGTTTTGCTTATGCAGTGTTTTCAGCAGTTTCGTTTTGTGGCTTTCTTTCATGTCCTCTGTTTTATTAACGATGATGATGTCAGCCACTTCTACCTGGCGCTTGACTGTGCGGACCAGTTGCCTGTCCACTTCAAAAATGCTGGTGTATTCCAGATAATAATACGAATCGAGCGTCGTTAAAATTTTATGGAAGCGGACCTTCTCCTTTACTTGTGGCTCAGTCAGCATATCGACGACCTCTTCCGGATTCGCCACCCCGGTCAGCTCTACCAAAATGACATCCGGCTGCTTGCACAGCAGTTTCTCTATGCTTTCTACGACCTCGCTTTTTTTGCTGCAGCAAATGCAGCCGTCGAGCAGTTTCTCCATCACCTGATTTTCCTGCAGAGTAGCGTTGACCAGGCGGCCATCCACATCAATTGTGCCGAGTTCGTTCATGAGAACGGCAGGCTGAAGTCCGCGCCGGGTTGCTTCCTGCAGCAGGCGCAGCAGCAGTGTCGTTTTGCCGCTGCCCAAAAAGCCGCTCAAAATTATCACAGGGATCGGTTCCATACGATTGTTCCTCCTCTTTTTCTATATCATATATTGCAACAATTCTTATCATGACAATTCTTTCAGGTATACTTAAAGAGACTTTTCCTCATTATAACCATTGAACGCTATATCGGGCACCAGTCACGTCGAAAAAAATAAACACGGAGCGAGATTTTGCTCCGTGTTTTGCTCGTACAGGCGATTTTAAGCGCCAATTTCTCTTTTCCTTTTCCCGGTCATGTGCATAGATTGCAGCGTGCAAAAAAAGGGGGATGTTTTTTTCTATGGAAAAGAGGGGAAGGTAAGATTGAGAAAGCCGGTTGGCACGTTAGAACGATGCAAAGGAGGAACCATGCAGGCGATACGACTTGTAAACACGACCGACCTGCCGCGGGACGAATGGCTTGCCTGGCGTCGGCAGGGGATTTCCGGCAGTGACGTAGGGGCTATTTGTGGAGTGGATAAGCATAAGAGCGCAATTGCGGTATATCTTGAAAAGATTGGACAGGATGTCGAGCGGGAAGACACGGAAGCCATGCACTTCGGACGGCTTCTTGAAGAGGTCGTGGCTGAAGAATTTACCCGCCGGACCGGATACAAGCTGCAGCGGTGCAATGCCATCCTGCAGCATCCTGAAAAAGAGTGGGTAATGGGCAACATTGACCGGCTAATTCTCGAGCCGGAGCGCGGCAACGGTATTCTTGAGATTAAGACTGCTTCGGAATATATGCGCAAAGAATGGGAAGAAAACGGTATTCCTGAAGCCTACCGGCTGCAGCTCCAATGGTATCTGTATATTACAGGGCTTACCTGGGGGGCGTTCGCTGTCCTCATCGGCGGCAACACATTCCACTATCAGATCGTGAAGCGCGATGACGAGTTGATTGCGCTGAGCGTTCAAATCTGTGAACACTTCTGGCATAACCACGTGCTCACCGGCATTCCTCCGCTGCCGGACGGAAGCGAAGCCGCTGCAGACCTTCTTGCCAGCATGTATCCTGAAGGCGAAGCAGACAGTGTAACGGTGCTGCCGGACGAGGCGGAGGAGCTTATTACCCGATGGGAACAGGCGAGCCGGGACATCGAGGAAGCGGAGGAGCGTAAGAGGGAAGCGGAGAACCGGCTGAAAGCGCTCATCGGTCGCCATGAGATCGGCATTACCGGTGAACACCGTGTCAGTTGGAAAAACATTTCACGCCGGACCGTGGACGTGAAGGCGTTAAAAGAGAAGCGCCCTGAGATTTATGAAGAATTTATCCGACCGACGACAATGCGGCGTTTTTTGATCACATAGACGAAGCAGGAGGAGATACGATGGCAGATGATTTAAAAAAGAAACTGGAAGCAAAAGCAAAAGAAACCGGAGCCAGTCCGCCCACGCCCGCGCAAACCATTGGTGCATATTTGAAGAAAATGGAACCGGAAATCGCACGCGTATTGCCGAAACATATGGATGTGGACAGACTGCTGCGTATTGCCTTAACGACCATCCGCACCAATCCGCTGCTTTTGGAGTGCACGGTGCCGTCTCTTCTTGGAGCGGTAATGCAGGCGGCGCAGCTTGGCCTTGAACCCGGCCTGCTCGGTCAGTGCTACATCATTCCGTATGGACGGGAAGCGACATTCATCATCGGGTATAAAGGCATGATTGACCTGGCGCGCCGCTCCGGCAACATTAAAAGCATATACGCACATGAAGTGTATTCCAACGACGAATTTGAATACGAATACGGACTGCATCCGTCGCTTACCCACAAGCCGGCGATGAGCGAGCGCGGCGAATTTATCGGCGTTTATGCGGTAGCACATTTCATGGATGGGGGATATCAGTTCGAATTCATGTCAAAAGAAGAAATCGACAGACGGCGCATGCGCTCCCGTTCGTACAATAGCGGTCCGTGGGTGACCGACTATGAAGAGATGGCGAAAAAGACGGTGATTCGGCATATGTTCAAATACCTGCCGCTTAGTGTAGAGATTATGCGCGGCGTCGCACAGGACGAGACGGTCCGACCGGATGTGAATGAAGAGCCGATTAGCGTATATAATCGGCCGTTGGAAGCTCAGATGATTTCCGCAGAAGAGATTCCGGCCGAGAGGATGCGGGCCGAAAGGGAAGAGAAAGAGGAGAAAGAAGGGACAAGCCGCGGAAGAAAAGACGAAACCGAAGGCTAATGGAGTGTATACTATAAATATAGAAGAGAACGAAAAAGAAAGGGGAAGTTTACATGCGGTGGCTCTGGCATTGGGTATTGTCGGCCGTTTCGCTTCTTATTGTCGCATGGCTGTTTGATGCCATCTGGTTTGACAGCGTGGCTGCGGCCTTTATCGCAGCGCTGGTTCTCGGGTTTATCAACATGATTATCCGCCCGATTCTTCAGCTTTTGGCCCTTCCGATTACAATTTTGACGCTGGGATTGTTTGCCCTTGTTATTAATGCGCTGCTGTTGATGTTAACCGGCAATATCGTACCGGGCTTTCATGTGGAAGGTTTCTTTGCCGCGTTTTTCGCCTCGATTGTGCTGGCGATTGTCCAATGGATCGTATACGGAATTTTTGAAGACTGATAACAAAACAACCGCCCCGGATTAGAGTGAAACCGGGGCGGTTGTGTATGCTAGGCGGCGAGGGCTTTCAAAGCTGCGATGATTTCAAGGCTCTCCTCACGAGTTAATGCCACGCCGTTGTATTTAACGAGTCCGCTGTTCAATAACTCCATCAAATTGAATGAATCATCCCACTGGAGACGGTCATCGAATAGCTCCGTTAATTCAATTGCTTCGCCTGCTGACAGGACTTCTTGAATTTTTCTCATTCTATTCACTTCCTGTTTTTCTTTTCTCCACTTGTTTTTATCTCGAACACACGATTTATATAATATGCGAACCGAAAGAGAATGTAAAGGCAGATTTCGCGTTTTTTATGATGATTATATGGCAGAGAAAGCCGGATGATCCCGGCTTTCTTATTGTAAGCGCTTTGCCTACTCGAAACGGTTTTCCTGAGCTTGCGCCTCGTCTTTGATTTCGTTGCGCATTGATTCGATGCTTGCTCTGCGGCGCTCGTTTTTCGTCTCAATTTGCTGGCGCTGCTCTTGCGTGATATGCGTGTTGCTCATCGTCTCTTCCGCCGCTTCGATGTTTCCGATGGTGTTTTGTACCATTTCTTTCAGCTTTTTCACATTATCTTTGCGGTTATCCGGTTTTGCCATACGATGATTCCTCCTTGGATGGATTGGTGAATGCAACTGCATTACGAAACGTATTGTACGGCAAAAAGCGGCTGCTTATTCTTTCACCCTGGCAAAAGGCAAAATGTAAATTTTGCACCGAACACTAAGCCGCAGAAATCCCCTGAATCCGCCGTATACCGGGGATAGCGTTCAGTGGAAAAGGGTGTTTTGCTTTTATGTTCATGATAGAATATACATATTGCCAAGATGTGAATTGTAGAAAATAAAAGATAGGGCGCAAAAGCGTTCAACCGGGAGTGGATGACGTATGGGGGACAAGCGGAAAATAAGCACGTTGAAAGGATGGCGAAAGCGAAAACAGAACCGTTTGTGGCTGCGCGCCATTCAGGTCATCGGTGTTATTGCGGCGCTCGTTCTTCTTTATAACGGGGCGTTAAGCTTGGTTCGATTGAACACTTCTTATCTGGAAAATACGTTAATTCCGTCACAGAAACTCAGCGCAGTGGCTACGCCTGAAGCCAAAGCGTTTGCTGTAGAGTTTAGCACCAAGTGGTTGACAGCGAAAGGGATCAACCCTGAAATTCGTAAATATTTGGGGCCTGATCTCTCGGTGGAGAAAATACTCTGGCCTCACGGGGAGCGGGTGAAGCAAATCACGATTAAAGATATTGCGCCTGAGGGTCAGTATAAGGGAATGATTACGTTGAATGCGTGGGTCGCCATTGCCGGTGCACAGAAGCAATTTGCCGTTCGTCTGCCGCTGCAGTATATGCCCGAAGTGAAATCGTATCAAGTATCCGGCTACCCGGAGCTTACGGAAATAAACCGCCAGTAAAAAACAGGGCCGCGCCTTTGGACGAGACCCTGTTTTTTATTGACCTGTATTAACTTTCACCTGCAGCTTGGAACTTTTTTCAAGTGTTTTTTTCACCTGATCGTCAAGGATTGCCATTTGCTTTTCCACTTCTTTCAGCGTTTCGGCATCTTTTTGGCGGAGTCCCTGCTCAGCTTTTTTCATCAGCGGAACGTATGCGCCCATCGTACGGTGTATTTCCTGGTGAAAACTTTGCACCTCTTTGTAAGCGGGGAGCTGGAGCGTCTTTAGCTCACCCAGCGTTTTTTCATAATCGGCAATGGCCGTTGCCACCTGGGTGCGTGCTTGTCTTTTCGTCAGCTTTTGCTCGCTTAAACCGGTGAATGCCTCAAAAAAAGCGGCCCGTTTCTCTCCCAATTTTTTGACCGAGGCCGCCACTGATTCAAAATAACGATCCAGCTCCTGTCGGGCGCTATTTATCTTCTGTTCCCGCTTTTGCTCTTGTTTTTCCGCGATTTTGGCGGTAAGCTCCTGCTCTGTTGGTACGCTGTCTTTGCTGCGGCAGCCCCCAAGCGTGAGAGCGGCGGTCAGGCCGATAACGATTGCGGTCAGCAATATTCGTGAACTTTGTTTTTTAGCCCTCTTCATACACATATCCCCTTTTCTGTTAGCTGGAGAAGCGAGAAGATTTTTTGCGCTTGCGAAGACTCATCAGCAGATAAATTACCGTACCTGCGACCGCAATCCAGATAATTGGCTGGATAAAAGGCTTGGCGAATTCGTCGATTTGCACCCAGCGTGCACCCAGCTGCATTCCCAGATACACGAATAGAATGGACCAGGGAATAACCGCTAGTGTGGTATACATAATAAATTTAACGACAGACATGCGGGCAATCCCGGCAGGAATGGAAATTGCGTGCCGGACAACCGGAATGAAGCGGGCGGTAAAAATGACGCCTACGCCATACCGGTTGAACCATTCTTCTGCTTTGTCGATTTCTTTTTTACGAATCAACAGGTATTTTCCGTATTTCTCAAGGAACGGACGTCCGCCATAATAGCCCATCCAATATAAAAACAGTTGGGCAATGGTGCCGCCGATCGTACCGGCGATAATCGCACCTGCAAAGTTGATTTTCCCTTGCGATACAAGATAACCGCCATAAGACAGAACAATCTCGCTTGGAATGACTTCCAGCATAAGCCCTATGGCAATTCCGAAATACCCCAAGTCGCTGAGAAAGGTTAATACCGACCGAATAAACTCTTCCATAACTCCTCCTGTCTTTTGCTAAGCTTTCCGCTTTTCTTCACTTTACCATTGTACAGGCAAGCACGCTTATTCTACAAGGGAAAGCTGAATGGACATGAAGTCTGAAAAAAGCACTACATTAATTCAGGAGTTTTCATGGATTTTTTCTTATTTAGGTGGATGCATGCTTTTTCTTGCGGAAATTCATACTATGAGTACTAAGAAAATGGAGGGAAACGATGTGCAAGAACAAATGAATGGGCTGGATCCCCAGACGCAACCACAACCAATGCCGGAGAAACCGAGGGAGCTGCCTCCGAACCCTCCGCTGACCGGTGAGCCGCGCAAAGCAGTGACGGAAATGATTCAGCAGTTCGGACAGACAAACGTACCGGCTATGACTGACAGCAACATCTACTGCTTGCCGATTATCGGGCAGATCGAAGGACATGTCCAACTGCCGCCGCAAAATAAGACGACTAAGTATGAACACCTGATTCCCCAGCTGGTGGCAGCGGAGCAGAATCCGAACGTTGAAGGTGTACTGGTAATTTTAAATACAGTGGGCGGCGATGTGGAAGCGGGCCTGGCGATTGCAGAAATGATCGCGTCAATATCGAAACCGACCGTATCGCTCGTGCTAGGCGGCGGCCACAGCATTGGGGTACCGATCGCCGTGGCAACCGACTATTCGTTTATCGCAGAGACGGCCACGATGACCATCCATCCTGTGCGTCTGACCGGCCTTGTCATTGGCGTGGCGGAAAGCTTTGAATACCTGGAGAAAATGCAGGATCGCGTTGTGAACTTCGTCGTGCGCCATTCGAGGATTGAAGAGCAGAAGTTCCGTGAATTGATGCTGAAAGTCGGCGAGTTGAGCCGGGATGTAGGTACGAACATAGTCGGCGCGAAAGCGGTCGAGTTCGGTCTGATTGACGAGATTGGCGGACTCGGTGCAGCCATGCAGGAGTTGAGAAATCGAATCGAAGCGCGGCGTCCGGCTCAGCCGGTGGAGCAGGTGGTGCAATGATTATTTATTCTACGCTGCCCATGGATTTGATTTTCCAGAACGAGGACCCGGCTGCTTATGAGAATATGGAGATTCAATTGAACGGATTGACGATGCTGGTGAAGCCGTGCGGCACCAATGAAGCTCGCATCGTACGGTTGATTAGTCCGAATCCGTACGACTACATGAACCCGTCGTATGCGCCGGGTCAGAAGATTTATTTCCGCCCGGATATTACCAATTAAATTATGACCTCGTCAATGATTTTGGCCGGTGTATTCTTTTGCGCTGTCGCAGAATTCATCATATAGAAGCTGATTACTCACCCGAGAATGGCGCAAGAAGCAGCCTCCCCGCTTCCATTTGGGGAGGCTGTTTTTCGGTTTTGTTGTTAATCAGCGATATTTCTTAAAGGCTAAAAAATAAAACCCTCAGGTAAGAGAGGAAAACCCCGGGAGCTCCGATCATACTTGTCCGAGATGATACTTCGTATTAAATTTCCTCTTCATCGATAGCTTGTACCAGATATATTTATTTAGAACTTCTTTTTTTCTTTTTATGAGCAGGAAAATACTTTTTGAGTTCGTTTTTATCAATATCATCAAGACCATATCGGCGAATGACATGATATAGGCGGCCAGGAGATTTACGCAGCTTTTTCTTTTTAGGGCTCATTTTATAGGCACCCCCTTTTCTAATAAGGTTACGTATATAAAAAGCAACATGTTCTAAACAGACAGGAAGGTTCCTTTATTAAGAGAAGGGGGGCATTTGCTCTCTTGCGTTATTATTTTATTCTCTTGCATTTATTTTAGAAACGGTAAATATCTTGATAGACAAGCACAATTTAAGAAAAAAACGTCCAGCAAGCGAGCAGTGCGTTAAAGCGAATAGCGTGTGTATCTAGAAAACCATATAAACAAGTACATAGCTTTTTAAAATATGAGAAATACTACCTTTAGCTTTATGGTGAGGGGGATTTGTTTAGAATGAAACGCACTCGAAAACAAAAGCGAGAAGTGGAAGAACAAGTACAACAATTAAATGATAAAGATATATACGAATTGACTTCACTCCCTATCTCTTCTTCTTTGGAGGAGAATAAAAAGATTTTAGACCAGTTGTTTAAAGATAGTTCGGATATTGTCATTCGGGAATTTACATTTCATGACGGAAAGCCGGCCATCGCTATTTTTGTGGATGGATTGATTCATACACAAGGGATAAATGATGTACTCAAGTCGATTATGGTTTTCAAAGGAGAAGGAACAAACATTGAAGTTTTGAAAAGAGCCGTGATTCCCTCTGCACAAATCGCTCATGTAGATAATTATGCCGATTTTCTACAGCCGGTATTATCCGGAGATACGGGTGTTTTTATTGAAGGGGTAGGTTCAGCCTTGTTGCTCGGTATTCGTGGGCCGCAATTACGTTCAGTCGGAGAACCTGAATCTGAATCCGTCATAAGAGGTCCAAGAGAAGGATTTATTGAAAGTCTGCGTACGAATACAGCTTTGATACGGCGAAGACTGAAAACCCCAAGGCTTAAAATTAAACCTTTGATGTTGGGGAAAGAAAGCAATACAAACATCGCATTAGCTTATATTGAGGGAATTGTCGACCCGGAAACGTTAAAAGAAGTGCAACAGCGCTTACAAAAAATTGAAATTGATGCCATTTTAGAAACCGGATACATTGAAGAATTAATCGAAGACAGCACATTTTCTCCTTTTCCCCAGGTTCAGTATTCAGAACGACCCGATACGGTGGCTGCGGCATTATTAGAAGGAAGAATCGCCATCATGGTCGATGGTACGCCTATTGTGTTAATTGTTCCTACCACGTTCTGGACCATGATGCAGGCAAACGAAGACTATTACGAGCGCTTTCAAATAGCGACGCTGATTCGTTGGCTCCGTTATTTTTCTTTGGCTCTTTCTTTGTTAACACCCGCTATGTATGTGGCCGTAACAACGTATCATCAAGCGATGTTGCCAACAACATTATTATTAAGTGTTGCTGCTGCAAGGGAAACGATTCCGTTCCCGGCCGTTGTTGAAACGTTAATCATGGAGGTTTCCTTTGAAGCGCTGCGGGAAGCAGGAGTGCGGTTGCCTAAAACAGTAGGTCAGGCCGTCAGTATCCTTGGCGCTTTGGTTGTCGGACAAGCCGCAGTACAGGCTGGAATTGTATCCGCCCCCATGGTTATTGTCGTCTCCATTACAGGTATCGCTTCGTTTACCATCCCACGGTACAACAGCGCCATTACTTTTCGAATGCTACGCTTCCCTTTAATTATTGCTGCTTCCTTATTTGGAATATATGGCATTATGCTTGGAATTATCCTCATACTCGGTCACATGGCAAATCTTCGTTCTTTTGGTGTTCCATACTTATCCCCTATCTCTCCTTTTTCTACAAAGGATATAAAGGATGTCGCGTTTCGTATGCCGTGGCCGCTAATGATTAAGCGTCCCTCTTTTTTTTCTATCGGGGATGAAGACCGGATGGGCAGAGAATTACAGAGAGCAGTGTTGGAAGAAGGGGGACAAACAGGAAAATACATTGAACATGATACGAATCAACGAGAGAAGGATAATGAATGAGAAGACGAAAAGCTTGTTTTGTTTTATTTTCTTTCATTGTTTTGCTTGTTTGTTCCGGATGCTGGGATCGAAGAGAAATCAACGATACAGCTATTGTCATTGCCATAGCTATTGACAAAGAAAAGGATGGACTTTATCGTTTTTCGGTTCAAGTACCTTTGGTTGGCCAATTGGGTGGCCCGGGAGGTGGGGGAGGTGGAACGGGGGGAGTGAAAAGTTATTATATCGACTCAGAAGTAGGACAAACCATTCGTGAAGCCGGTGTCCGGTTACAAAGAAGGATGGCAAGAGAACTGTTTTATGCCCATCAACGTGTTGTCATTGTTGGAGAAGAACTGGCTAGAGAGGGAATTTCTCCGATCTTTGATATTTTGGCTCGTTTTCCTGAAAATCGATTAACCGCTTATATGGTGGTTGCAAAAGGAGAGGGCCGTGCTTTATTGGAGGCTCAACCAAAATTCGAACGGTATTCGGGGGAGGCTATGAGAGAGATTGTAAAAACCTTTGCTCTTCCTATAAATATAAAAGAAATTGCGTATATGCTTACCGAACCGAATACGGATCCGATCATTCCCATGATGCGCGTTGTTGAGACCAAATCGAGTGAAAAGTCAAAAGAAGTACAGGTTACAGGATATGCCCAATTTCGTCGAGATAAGATGGTCGCTTTATTTCCGCCAAAAGCATCGAATGGACTGAACTGGTTCTCGACTCGTTTTATTCCTTATAATACTGTGCTGGATTTGGGCAAACAGGGAAAAGTAAATATAGCGTTTGAAACAGGAAACGTGAATATTACTCCGATTTTGCAAGGGGATCGCCTTCGTTTCCGTATAAAGGTTAATTCACAAGCTTCTATACAGGAAAATACATCCAATATTAATTTTGACATAGAATCTAATGTGAAAGAGCTGGAAAGGAAATTAAACCAACATATCAAAAATACGATTGAGAGTACGCTTAATCAAATGAAGAAACGTTCAACAGATAACATTGGGTTGGGCCTGAAAGTTTTTAGATACTATCCTGATCAATGGAAAGAAAAATACAAAGAAGATTGGAGAAGTCACTTAAAAAATGTTGGGTTTACATATGACATTCACGCGCAGGTTATTAATATAGGTCAAACATATACAAACATTACTCGAGGTCGTAGAGATGAATAAAACCTTTTGGGTGATTTTCTTATCCATATATGTCGTAACGTTACTGTACGAATATAAGAAAATGAAGAGGGCTTCAAACAAGGAAAAAGGCATTTTTTATGCTTTTTCCTTGTTATGCTTATTTTTTATCACAGCAGCGCTTTTCGGCATAAAAGTATATATGCCGATGCAGTTTTTTGTCGATTATATATCTCCAATTACACGGTCATTAGCAAATCGCTACTTAGACCCAATTATTAAGTAAGAAAGGTGTGAATCCTTTTGATTACAAAACAAGTCATTGATCACAGGCAGCTAGCCTGGCTGACAGCTTCCATCCTTATTACGGAAACGCTGGCTAGTATACCGCATGGCTTAGCTAACATTTCCAAAACTGATGTTTGGTTTACGCAAATTATTCCGATTCTATATGCCTTGCTGATTGCTTCTTTCTTCTATACCGTATCAAAGAAGTTTCCCGGAAAAAACATTTTTGAAGTTACTTCTCTTCTACTAGGAAATTGGGGCGGGAAAGCTGTTAACATTCTTTTCTTTCTTTATATTTGGATCATATTGGTTCGTGATGTGAGAGAAATTTCTGAATTTGTCGGTTTCTTTCTTCTTAGTGAGACGCCGAGCGAAGTCATTTTGTTTTTATTTATATTGGTTATGCTTTATTACGGCAAGACAAGTATAGAGGTAATCGCCCGGGTTAATGCGTTATTTGTCCCTGTTTATTTGCTCGCAATGGCTTTTTTGCCTGTACTTTTAGCAAATGAAATCAACCCGGAACGGGCGCTACCTATATTATCTACTGGATTTTTGCCGCTTGGCACTGCTAATGTAATAGGTTTAAGTTCTTATGGCGACCTTTTAATCCTGGGAGCCTTCTTACCTTCTTTAGCCGATACTCGTCTGTTCAAAGCGTCTGTACGATATGGAACCCTACTTGCAGGGGTTGTTATTACCATTGTCTTATTCGTTGCCATTGTTGCCATGGGTGCTACGATAACAAGTAAGTTTTATTACCCTGTGTATCTACTGGTTGAGCAAATCCATATCACTGATTTTTTAGACCGGGTGGAAGTTCTTCTTTTTAGCGCCTGGTTTCCTGCCTTCACCTTAAAAATCATGGTTCTGTATTCTGCTTTTTTTATTTGCCTCGGTGCCATTTTCAATAACACGGATTGCCGTAAATTTAATATTCAGGGGGGCGTGTTTATTTTTTTAACCTCATACTTTTCCTTTGAAAGAATAAACGAGCTTGCCCACTTCATCAAGTATAGTCTGCCGCTTATTGTTTTAGGATTTCAACCTGCTTTTATGCTCCTTATCTATACGGTATCAAAGCTAAGCAAGAAAACAACTCATTCGAACATAGAAATTACAGATGGACAAGTGGACGAGAGTGAAAACAAGCAAGTAGGAAGTGTAAATACGGATGTGGATAAAAAACCAAAAGCTTGCCGAAGCACATGGTTTACTTGGAGCGCCCTGGCTTTTGTCATACTTGGTAAGGTGCTTCATTCCTTTTCGATGTGGTTCGCTATTGCTTGCGCCGCCGCTTATTTTACCTCACTATTGTTAGCGCTGTGGTTTAGTTATCAAACATTTCGAAGGTCCAGAAGGCGATCACTGCAGGAAAATGTTCAACACGAACCTTCGCTTGAAGGTGCTAAGGGGTGATTGGATTGAACAAAAACAAAGGGGCTCCCGCTTACTTATGGGACAGCCCCTTCTTCGTATTTTATTGCTTTCGCTATAACTTCTTCCTCATCGCATTCTATGCAATAAAGTGCTTTTTCTTCGATTTTATACTTAGTGATGAGAGTGCCTTTTTTTCCTGCGGTGACAGCGAACAATAGCAACTTGACCAGGGCGTAGGGTTACAAATACAAAACGACCACGGCGTGTGACCAATGATACCCCTCCTTTTTGCTAAGTTACTGTATTATATGAAGAGAATTATCTGTATGATATAGACTGTAGTACAAGTTTTCCTTAAGTAAATTTTTGTCCGGTATAACATCTATAAGCGGAATCGTAAAGTAAAAATGTCCGTAAATAGAGAAACTGACAAAATGAAGAGGACGGTGAGATAAACTTATTTTATCTTACCAGGCAACCCAGCCTCCGTCGACAGGTAACGTATGACCTGTCACAAAGTTCGATAAGTCTGAAGCGAGATACAGTACAGCACCCGCAACATCTTCCGGCTGCGCTAACTTGCCCATAGGAATCCTTCGAATGACCTCTTCATAAAACTCCTTATTCTCCAGCATCGGTCTGGTTAGGGGAGTTTCTACAAAGGTTGGCGCAATGGCGTTTACCTGAATGTTATAAGGAGCCCACTCGATTCCCAATACTTTTGTCAGTTGAACAACACCCCCTTTGCTTGTACAATAAGCCGCTCTTTTGTATAGTCCAACCAGTCCCATCTGTGAGGCCATGTTGATAACTTTACCGCCACCCTGTTTTGCCATATGCTTACCTACTTCCTGACAGCAGAAGAAGAGCCCTTTTACATTTACATTCATGATGCGGTCCCACTCTGCTTCTGTTACATCAAACGCCTCATTCAAAACGTTCGTTCCCGCATTATTGACAAGAATGTCAATTCGCCCAAAGCGTTGAATGACCTGGTTAACCATCTTTCTTATATCCTCTACTTTGGAAGCATCAGCACTAACAGCAAAAATTTCCGCATTCGGATAGCGTTTCGCTATATGGCGTTTGGCATCTTCCAGGGCGTCTTTTCTTCTCCCTACGATGGCTACGGAAGCTCCGGCCTGGCATAACGATTCAGCGACGGATAACCCGATTCCTGCGCTTCCTCCCGTTACTAATGCTATTTTTCCCGTTAAGTCAATGTTTTTCAACGTTTATGAACTTTCTCTTTTTTAATGGGATCAAAACTCATAACGACACCTCTTCTTTTTTTCTTGACCCCTCTTTCCCTAAAAGGCAAGCCCGTTCGTAAAGCGATCTAGAAAACAATGTATATTTTTCTGCTTTAGGTAAATCATTAAGGTAGAGAATGCTTGAGGAGGTGATACATATGTTATGTAAGCTTCGTATTGTTGTATTGGCTCTAGCCCTGGTTACAGCTGTAAATGTACCGGTTTTTGCAGAAGGTGTGAATGATAACGTAAATAACAGGAACAACGTTAATACGTATCAAGGCAACAATTACAGAACGGCAGCCACCGACAATGATGTTGATTGGGGATGGATTGGTCTGTTAGGACTTGCCGGGCTCTTTGGATTGCGGGGAAGAAACAGAGATCCGGAACCTGAACGTAGACCATAATGCTGACAATTTAGGCCCTGTGTTTAATCAGCTGTCTAGCTACGTGCTGGCCGCACTTGACAGGCTGTAATACTTGAATGAAAGCACGAGTACCCCGTCGGCGGATGTTGTCGGGGTTTTCTGTTTTATTCCCTAATTCTCGACAGAATCCCCACCATGACCGCTCGTTTTCCTTGTGTTATAATAACGATACGAACGCATGTGCAGGAAAAAAAGGCAACCGCAGCCAATGTTTGGTTCGGCTGCCTTTTTTCCTGTATGATGATACATACTTAGTTGAGGTGGTGAATCCGGTGACCAAGAAGAAGAAAAGCCGGAAAGGGGCCGGAATGAAGAAGCAGGATGTCCGTGGATTTCTCCGGTATGAGCTATACGGCCTCGTCGTCATCGCGCTGTCGCTTTTGGCGCTTATGACATTCTCGAACTCAAGCTGGCTGGGCCGGTATTTTGCCTGGGTATTTCGCATTGCGGCCGGATCCTGGGATTTTCTGCTGCCACTGACCGGCGTGGGTATTGGTATTTATGTCATGGTTAAAAGAAAATGGCCTTATTTGTTCTCCCAGCGGTGGATAGGTATTTTTCTTCTGTTCTTTTCCTTGTTAGTATGGAATCATATGTTATTGTTTGAGCAGTTGACCGCCGGAGGCAGGTTCGCTGACCAATCGGTGTTTGCTGTCACATGGGAACAACTGCTTCAGGAGAAGAAGCAGGTAGAAGCAGGAAAACCGTCCACGACAGATGTGGGCGGGGGATTAATTGGAGCCATCGGGTATGCCTTTTTCTCTGCGGCAGCCGGATCAGCCGGTGCAGCACTTATTATCGTGTTTCTCGTGCTGATTGGATTGATGCTCGCATTTCAAATCTCGTATGTGCGTATTTTTGCTGCGCTGCGTCGCCTGTTTGCGGCCGGCGGAGCTAGAGTAAAAGCTGTGGGAGAGGATGCGCTGGCACTGCTGAGCGAGCGGCGTGAACAGCGTCTTCGTGAGCGTGAGGAGCAGGAAGCATATGAAGCGGACCTGATAGAAGTAGAGCCGGAAGAAGAGGAGCCTGAAGAACGAAAGCCAAGTCTTGTTATGCGCTTATTCGGCAATCGTTCCATGAAAGAGAAAAGAGATGTGACGGAGATGCTTCCGGTACGAGCGAAGACAGAAAATATGCCGCAGGCCGAAGACCGAGCATTTCCGGAGGATATCGGTGAAGCGGATGGGCTGCCACGCACGGGCGAGATCATAGTACATGATTTTGCGGAAAAAGTGTACCGGCAGGAAGAGACAGCATCTCTACCGAACGGCGAACCGGAAGTAAAAACGGAAGGCGGGCAAATCAAAGTAAAATTGCGAGAGCGCAAACAGCCGGAAGTAAAAGAGCCACCGGAAACGGTGGCGGATGTGTCGCTGGCGTTTGAGGAAGCGATGGACCATCCGGCCTATAAACTCCCGACTCCGGCACTGATGGACCGACCGAAAGCGATGAAAGGGAGCGGTACAACGAAAAATGTACAGAGCAATGCCCATAAGCTCATCACCACGCTGGAAAGCTTTGGTGTACAGGCCAAGGTGCTGCGTGTCCAGTGCGGTCCGACGGTAACGCGTTATGAGATTCAACCGGCCGTCGGGGTCAAGGTTAGTAAAATTGTCGGGCTCACGGACGATATCGCGCTGGCTCTCGCCGCGCGAGGCATTCGAATGGAAGCGCCGATTCCAGGTAAATCGGCGATCGGCATCGAAGTTCCGAACGACGAAGTAGCGCTTGTAACGCTTCGTGAGGTGTTGGAAAGCCGTGAATATATCGATGCGGCAGACAAGCTTAGCATTGCGCTCGGACGCGATATCTCCGGTCAGCCGATTATCGCCAACCTGGCACGCATGCCGCACCTGCTGGTTGCCGGAGCGACAGGAAGCGGGAAGTCGGTCTGCATAAACGGCATCATTATGAGTATTTTATGTAAAGCGAAACCGAGTGAAGTTAAACTTATGATGATTGACCCGAAGATGGTTGAGCTAAACGTATATAATGGAATTCCTCATCTGCTCTCGCCGGTGGTGACCGATCCGCGTCGCGCATCCATGGCGCTCAAAAAAGTCGTGCAGGAGATGGAGCGGCGCTATGAACTGTTTGCCAAGTCGGGGACACGGGATTTGGATCGCTATAACGAGATAGCGCGCCAGCAAGGTATTGCCCCGCTGCCGCTCATCGTCGTCATTGTCGACGAATTGGCGGATTTGATGATGGTGGCGCCGGGTGACGTTGAAGATGCAATCTGCCGTCTGGCACAAATGGCGCGCGCGGCCGGCATCCATTTAATTATCGCCACGCAGCGCCCGTCGGTTGATGTTATTACCGGAGTCATTAAAGCCAACATTCCATCCCGCATCGCGTTTGGTGTGTCATCTATGGCGGACTCACGCACCATTTTGGATATGGGTGGTGCGGAGAAACTGCTGGGGCGCGGTGACATGCTGTACTTACCGATGGGCGCATCCAAACCGGTACGCATTCAGGGAGCATTTATCAGTGACCATGAGGTAGAGAAGGTCGTAACTTTCGTCAAGAAGCAGCAGGAAGCACGCTATCATCCGGAGATGATGCCGGGAGAAGAGGAGGAGAACGTGTCTGTGGACGAGCCGGAGGACGAGCTGTATGAACAGGCCGTAGAATTGGTGCGTGAGGCGCAGACAGCGTCGGTCTCTCTTTTGCAACGTCGGTTGCGCGTCGGCTATACGCGCGCGGCACGGCTGGTCGATATGATGGAAGCGCGCGGTGTAGTCGGTCCATATGAAGGCAGTAAGCCGCGTGAAGTGCTTATTCCGCCGGGTGATTCACAAATTTCGTAAAGCATAGATGTACGACAGTATGTAATAAGGAAAGGAGCGGACGTCACTTGAAGTTTATCACGGAGTTCAAGAAATTCATTAGCAAAGGGAATATTATTGATCTTGCCGTTGGGGTGGCGCTTGGAACCGCCTTTAATAAAATCGTCACGTCGCTTGTCGAGGATATTTTGATGCCGCCTATTGGGATGGCGCTTAATGGCGTAGATTTTTCTGATTTGTACATTAATCTTTCTTCGCAGTCGTATTCCTCGCTTGATGAAGCAAACAGAGCGGGCGCGGCGACTATCAATTATGGGATTTTCTTAAATAATGTGCTGCATTTCTTAATTGTAGCACTGTCCCTGTTTGTAGTGGTTAAGGTATACACGAGGCTAAGTGAGTTAAGGCAGCACGAGGAGCAGGCAGAGCAAAAAGCGGAAACAAAAAAATGTCCGTACTGCCTATCAAGCATTCCGATTCCGGCGACTCGTTGCCCGTCCTGCACGTCCCATCTGGAAAAGGTGGAAGAGGCATAGGGAAGCCTCATGCGAAGAAAACGTTTTCATGGTACAATAAGATAAAAGTGACTTTCTATAAGGGGAAGCGGTGGATGTATGGGAAAAACAATGAAACAAGTATCATTGGATAACGGGATTGAGAAATTGATGATTCCAGGAAGTAAAGTTGCCATTGTCCAGGAGGGCAACTCGCTGGAACATGCACTTCTTGTTCTTACAAAATCCGGATATTCAGCAATTCCGGTGCTTGATCGGGAGTATAAGCTGAAAGGATTAATCAGTATGTCGCTCATTCTTGATGCCATTCTTGGCATCGAGAAAATTGAGTATGAGAAACTGAGCGAGATGAAAGTAGAGGAAGTGATGAATAGGAAAGTGGCGTGGATGCGAGAAAACGGGAGCTTCTTCCGCGGCCTGGAGCTTTCCATTAACCATCCGTTTCTATGCATCGTAGACGAGAACAACACATTTATAGGGATCCTTACCCGCAAATCGATTCTGGCACAGGTGCACAATTATTTAAAGTTTAATACATAAGCAAAGCGGGGTGCATCCTGCTTTGCTTAATGGGTAAAGATACGGAAGGAAGAGGAGAACGAGACAATGACTTCAATGTAGAAAAAGGC
>NZ_BJXX01000062.1 GCF_007991215.1 Aneurinibacillus danicus | reverse complement strand
GATTTTCACAGAAAAAAGACAGGCGGTGATGTATGCGCCTGTCTTTTTTGTTTAATTCAGCGTATAAGAAAGTTTGATTGAAAGCTGCCCGTTTTCGATACCGATATACTCAAGCCCTTCAAATATCGCATTCGGATAATCGCTTTGCAGCGTCTGCATTGTTTCCAGCATTTCATCTGCCGAGTTAATCAGGATTTCCATCCGGTTCATGGTTATGTCACCTCGTCCATATTCTTTGCTACATATATTCGTATGCGTTGTCCTTTTTTGAGGGGGATAAGAAAAAAATTTATGATTTCAAAATAAAAAGCTTCCACTGGGCAGTAGAAGCCTTGAATCGTTACCTTATTGTCAGGTTGTGAAACGAAATTACGCCGTCCATCTTATTTGCCCTGCAGTACAGGACGCAGGCGGTTATAAATCGGATACGTGATGACCGCTTCGATGAGTCCCTTAATCAGGTTAAATGGAAGGATGGCATAAATTACAAGCGCCCACAGGCTTGTAATGCGGCTGTTCGCTTCCTGCGACCAGCCGACAATATCTTGAACGGACATGCCTAACACATAGGCAAATGCCGGAATAAATACAAAATAGTTGGCTATTGTCATTACGATCGCCATTGCGGTTGTGCCGGCCGCCATACCCAGCCAAAAATTCACTTTGCTTTGCTTCAGCTTGCGCATAAGCAAAACAGAAACCACAACAAACGTACTTCCTGCCACAAAATTGGACAACTCTCCTACAGCCATGCCGCCCTGGTTGGTCAGCAAGAAATGCAGAATATTTTTGATTAGTTCCACCGCTACTCCGGCCAACGGCCCGAATAAAATAGCGCCAATCAGTGCCGGAATTTCGCTTACGCCGATTTTCAGAAACGCCGGAAACATCGGCAACGGGATTTCTACAAACATTAGCAGAAATCCGATGGTCGACAACAGCGACAAAAACGCTGTTCTGCGTACCTTTCCTCTCATATGAAGTTCTCCCTTCTCCCATCCAGACTATACTGTCGGTCCCGGAGTTGCACCGGATCCACCAAACGCGCGGTTGCTGATTTTGCGTTCGGGTCGCGGACTGAGAAGCACGAAGCCCCATCACCGCCGGTCGGGAATTTCACCCTGCCCTGAAGGTTTATATGGTGTTACAAATTTCACAACCTAATTAGAAATATGCCATGAAAATGTACGGACGTCAATATGAAAGTGAAAAATAGCAAAAAGGTGAATGAGAGAGTTAGAGGAGTTAACGATGATTTTATTCTATTTCGATTGTTATATAATGAAGGAAAAATAACTGTTTGCAGACATAACTGGCAAGTATGTGCAAAAAGGGGAGAAAATCATGATTTTTGGAATTTCCTATGCGGAATGGATTGGCTATCTCATTGTTGTTGTACTGGTTTTCTTGTTCGGTCTGCCGAACGGCTGGCTAAAACGCCTCGAAAAGTATTACTCTAATGATCATCTGCACCAGCCGCTCAGGGCGGAAGAGGTGAGCGCTATTACACTGCAGACCACAGGCGGTGAGGAGCGGTTGCTGAACGGAGAAGAACAGGACCGGATCGTAACGCTGTTTAACAATGCGAAGCTCGTTCAGAAGATGGAAGAGCCAGCCGGTGAAGGAGCAACTTTAAAGATTATGCAAAAGGACAGAAGCATCATTGAAATTATTCCATATCGAAACGATTTTATTGTCCGTCGTCCCGGCAGTAAAAAAAATAACACATCCATTGCTTATTGGGCCAAGCAGGATACGTTAACCGAATTTTTGCGGGAGGAAAGGAAAAGCTCTATATGAACAGCGAAGTGATGAATGAGCGAACGATAATGGAAGGCATGGCATATCTTAGAGAGGCCGATCCGGTAATAGCCCGGCTAATCGAGATGTACGGCCCATATCCGTGGCGGCCGCGCAGTGATTATTTTGCGGTGCTGTGTGAATCGATCGTCTCCCAGCAGCTTTCTGTGAAAGCGGCTGCTGCGATTTCGGAGCGTGTGCTGCGTTATTTTAACGGCGAATGGAAGCCGGAAGTCATTCTATCCGCTCCGGAAGAGGCGCTTCGGGAGCTTGGGCTATCGCGTTCGAAAGTTGTTTATATAAAAGATCTCGCCGCGTTTTGCGCGGATGGGCGCCTGCAGCTTGAGGCGCTGACATCCGCATCAAATGATGAAGTTGTCCGTCAACTGATTCGGGTAAAAGGCATCGGCCGGTGGACGGCGGAAATGTTTTTACTGTTCGGAATGGGGCGACTCAATGTATTTCCGGTGGATGATTTAGGCATTAAAAAAGCCATCCAACTGCATTATGGCTTCGCTGAGTTACCCGATAAGAAGCAGATGCTTGAAATCGGTGCACGGTGGTTTCCGTATGAAACTCTTGCTTCTCTGTATTTATGGCAAAGCTTAAACAACAAACCGCCTGTATAGCGAAAAACGGGGTAGGAGATTATCTCCACCCCTTTTTCGTTATTTATCGGGCGGACAATCCTGCATTTCACAAATCCCACACAATTATTCATTATAATAAAGACGTAATCCTAAATAAGGAGCTTTTGAAATGAGTAAAAAATGCCCGGCGTTCGGATTGCTTTTAGCGTTTCTTTGGCTGGCTTTAGCCGGCTGCCAACCGTCGGCGTTCGCCAGAATTTCTGATTCCGATTCCGTACTGGCGGTAGCGAATGTTCGGGAGAAAACCGTCTCTTTTTTGGAGACAGAGAGCGGGAAGACAGTGGCAACCTGGAAGCCGGACTTCTCGTTTGCACGCATGTTGTTGCTGCCGGACCGGCATACTGTTTTGTTGTATGGAAAAAACGAGGAAGAAGCGCATACGCTGGACGGAAAGCAAAAAGGCGAAATTAAAGTTGGGCCATCCCCTCTTACTATGCTGCTTGATGAGAAAAAAAATCTCCTGTATGTGGTGGATTTGCAGGATGCCACCCTGCGGGAAATCGCGCTTGCGGACCGGCGGGTTACACGTACGTTTCGGATGAATGAGTCACCGATGGGCGGTTTGCTTATGTCGGATCGTAAAGAGTTGTGGATTGGCGGACATGGACGGGGGGATTTACCGGAGGAAGATGTATCCGTATTCTCAAGTGAAACCGGACAAAAGCAACGAACGATGGATACGCACATCAAAACATTGCGGATGAAGCTGGGCGAGCACGCCGGCCTTATTCAGACAGTCCGGGGCATTGGCTGTAAGTTTGAGGTGCAGATTTGAAGCGCATTTCACTGAAACTCAATCAGAAGCTTTGGCTGTTGGTCAGCTCCGGCGTAATTTTTACCGTGCTCGCCACGTATGGACTGACCCAGTATTTATATGAGAAGTTATATATCCAGAATATCGGGGCTTCATTGATATATCAGGGAGAGCATATCGCCCGGATGTATCAGGGCAAAGGACTGACACCGGAGTTTCGCAGTATTGTAGACCGAATAAACGAAGCATCCGAAGCGGAAATTTTTGTGACTGAGAATCCGCGTCAACTGGGTGCCTGTCTGCCTTTCGAGGTAGAATACGATGCTTTGATTACCCGGGAAGAACGTGCTCGTCTTGTAGCCGGACATACGGTTAGTAAGGTGGGATACGAAGAGCGGTTCGGCCGGCAGATTATGGCGGTGATTGTTCCGTTGCTGGACGAAAAAAGGCTCGAAGGCGCCTCTTACCCGCTGCGAGCGCCCCCCCTGCCGCTTGGACAGTTGGTGGAAGATACGCTTGAGATATTTGCACCGTCGATTATGGAGAAGCGAGTCAGGCTTATACTCGATGCAGATCCGGAAGCGATTGTCTGGGGCGATGAAGATCGTCTGGAACAGGTGGTATACAACCTGTGCGATAATGCGCTGAAGCACTTGCCTGAGGAGCACGGCGTTCTCCGTGTAGAAGTAAATCAAATCGTACATCTGCACGGCGGGACATTTGCGATCGACAGCAAGGTCGGTGAAGGGACGACAGTCACTGTGAGGCTCCCGGTTTATGCTGAACAATAACCGGAGGGCCTTATCAGAAAATGAAGAAAAGGGAAGGAGTGGGATTATGAGACGTTACCCGCAAATCATCATCGGCTGTTTTGTACTGCTTCTCGCGTTTTATCTGGGCGGGTGTGGCAATGAGAAGCAGAACGGGGAGAGAAAGGTGCCTGAGAAATTGCAGGTACAGTTTGTCGCTGAGCCACAGTCGCCACAGCCAGAAGAGGAAACGACGTTCTCTGTAACGGTGACCCAGGGAGGGGAGAAAGTAAACGACGCGGACGATGTGAAATTCGAAATTTGGCGTGAGGGGCAAAAAGAAAAACACACAATGGTTCCAGCGGAAAAAAGCGGGGAGGGTGTGTATTCTGCAAAACAGAAGTTTGATAAACCGGGAACATATTATGTAATGTATCATATTGACGCGCGTGGACTGCACAGTATGACCAATCACAAAATTGAAGTGAAAGACAAGAAAAAGTGAGCGAACGCTTGTTTTTTTACCGTTATTTCTCTTATTTATGAAATGAGAAGAGGTCTTCAACAGTGCAGACGCTGTACCAGGAAAAAGCGACCGGACGGAATCAGGTGTGCGTCGCTTCAGCATATTCTTGCGTTTAGCTCGCCTTTGGGATAAGGAAACAAGCACCCTGGCCTTTATCGCCTCATACTGTATAGAGGAAGGCAGACAAGGAGGCAGACGATGAAGGCTTCATATGTGGGTATTTTGCTTAATCAATCGATGTACCGGGGAATTCCGAAGGGACGAACACAGACGGAAGTGTTGGCTTTCTATGAAGAAGGCGCCCGTTTGTACGGATTGAAACCGTGCTATATTCGTTTGGCTGACCTGCGCCCTGGTCATAAGACCGTGCTGGCTTACGTCAAAACATGCGGCGTGTACCGCCGTGTGCGCGTTCCCACTCCTCGTGTCATTCATAATCGCGCATTGCTGTTTTCAAGCCGTTCGAAGAAAAAGCTGAACCTTCTGGCCAAAAAGCATATCGTATTTAACAGGTGGAATCGTTACAGCAAGCCATATATCCATTCTTTGCTATGGGCGGATCCTAATCTGCGTTCGCATCTGGCTCAAACGATGAGCGGGACAGTCGAAAATCTGCGGCAGATGATGAAGAAAAATCATGCGTTATTTATTAAGCCGGACAGCGGCAGCATTGGTGTCGGCATCATGCGGCTTGCCCGGATGGGCAATGGATTCAAACTATCCTACGCGGTATTGGAAAATGGGCGGAAACGCTGGCGGCATACGTTTTTTACCAAATCGCTTCCCGCGCATCTTTCCAAGAAACTGCGTACCCGGTCTTTTCATATTCAAGAGGAACTGCCGCTTTTGACGTACCGCGGCAATCCTTTTGATTTACGCGTCACGGTACAGAAAGGCGCAACCGGAGAATGGCAGGTCACCGGTATGGCAGGCAAAGTAGCGCCAACCGGCAAATTCTTGAGCAATGTGGGCCAGGGAGGGAAAGTCTATCGGCTTCACATTCTCCTGGCAGAATATCCGGATTTGCAAGCGGATGTAGTGGAAAGCGAGGTAAAGACATTTGCGCTTCGTGTTGTGCGTCGGCTTGAAGCATCTCTTCCCGGCCTTGCGGATGTGGGGCTTGACATTGGGCTTAATCGGCAGGGCGTGCCGCTGTTTATTGAGTGCAACGGACGTGATCAGCGTTATGCGTACCGGGAAGCCCAGATGCCCAAAGAATGGAAAGCAACGTACTCGAATCCAATGGGATATGCTCGCTATTTGCTTGACAGGGGAAAAAAGAAACCATAAAAAGGCAGCATCCCTTTGGGTGCTGCCTTTCTCCATGTGGAGATGAAAGGACTTTGCTGTTATTTCATTTCTTTTAATTCATCCAGCTTCAACGGCTCAACTGGCGTGGTCGTATCCATATGGCCAAGAATTGTTTCCACTTCTTTGCCATCAACAAGTACTTTCATGTTTTTATACCCGAATTGACTTAGGATGGTCGCCATTTCTTCAAGAAGAAACTGTTCACCGGTAGAACCAAGATTCGCCTGCTTAATCTCCGGCGACAGGCTAACGATTGCTGTGTCACCTTCTTTTTTCAGCGATTGGATTTTCACGTTTTTCGGTATAAGTGAGGTAAGGTTTTTGTTTTGTGGACCGTTCTGCCAGGCCATCAATGCAATGGTCGGCAGGTTCTCTTCCTTTTTATACTTGATCGTGCGCGGCTCTTTGTACTGCTCCATCAGATTGGAGTCGCTGAACACCAGCATCACTTCTTTTTCTTTTACTTCTTCTCCGTTTTCCGCAGGTTGTGCTTCTCCGTTCGCAGGCTCGGTCGCAGGAGTCTGCTGTCCGTTATTGTTCTGCGGCGGCTGTGCAGGAGGGGTTTCATTGTTGTTTGTATTGTTGGCAGGAGCCGGAGCTCCGCTTGGTGTGGACGACGTGCAGCCGGTGAGGGCCAACATAATCATAAGTACGATAGAAAAAAGTGCATGAGTAAGACGCATATGTATCCTTCCCTTCTGTCTGAAATCACCTTAGTTTCTATTCTTACACAATAAGTTACCAGAAAACACCTGCTGAAGTCCTAATCTCTCCATTGTAGTTAGACGCTTGGAAGTTTAAAACGGTGCACCTTTTTGTAAATTTTTTGTGCTACAATATAGATCGAATCAGAGAGTGGGAGATGACATCATGGAGAATTCATCCATACTTTCCATTGTGAAAGCGATTAGCGACGTGTTTCCACAGGAAGCTTCGATCGCCATTGCGGACAAGTCGAAATTTATTTATTATCAGCCCAGCAGAGCCATAGATTTGAAAATCAAGCCGGGAGACGATATTCATGAGAGCACGTTGACAAGCAAGGCGCTTACCCGGAAGCAAAGAGTCGAGCAGTACCTGGAGAATAGCGTATTCGGCGTGCCGTATTACGCAATGAGCACGCCGATTCTTAATGAAGGGAATGCAGAGGGGTGCATAACGGCAATCTTTCCGCCAACGGCAACGCCGGGAGTGCCAAAGCTTCCCCGTCATCATTTTCTCATCGGCAAAGGCGAAGATCGGTGGGTACCGATTCCGCTGCATGAAATTCATTTTATCGAATCGGACAAGGGGAAAACATACTTGTATACAGAGCGCGGCGTGTACGTGAATAAGTATAGTTTGGTGGAATTAGAACGCATTCTTCCATCGGATTTGTTTGTCCGCTGCCATCGCGCGTATATGGTCAATGTCTACTCCATTGCTGAAATCCATCCGGATTTTCATTCTACCTTTATGCTAATTATGAATGATGCAGCGCGTACACGTGTACCGGTGAGTCAAAAATATGCAAGTTCTTTCCGGCGCCTGCTGGGATTTTAGGGAAGAGGCAATCCTCTTCTTTTTTTTGTAAAAATCATGAGGAAAGTAAGGAGAGGATAGGGAAAAAAAGAGCTAAGGAAGAAAAAGGCGTTCGCCTTTTCTTTCATTTTTATGGCAGGGCTTGTGGCTAATGGGGTGTTTTTTATGAAAAGTATGACCATCTGGTAAAACGCTTACATTTTTTGAAGGAAATAGGATTGATTTCACGGTCATTTTTTCTGGCTTATCTATATAAATTCTGCTTTATCGTCTTTTTGCGGCGCGGACGTATAAGGCATGCTATTGTTTATATTACAAATTGTTAAAATAATAACGTTTTCATAAAGGAGCGTATCTATATGTTTGCGAAACGTTTACGGAATGCGTCGCTTCAGCAACGTCTTGTAACGGCCAGGGAAGCGGCTGGCTGGATTCAAGACGGAATGACGCTCGGCTTAAGCGGATTTACGCAAGCCGGGGATGCTAAGGTCGTACCGCGCGCGCTTGTGGATCGTGTTAAACAAACCGGTGAACAACTAAAAGTTAACGTATATACAGGGGCGTCTCTTGGTTCGGAAGTGGATGGCATTATGGCCGAAGCAGGCATTATTAATCGTCGCCTTCCGTTCCAGGCAGAGAAGAGAATGCGCAGCAAGATTAACAGCGGAGATATCATCTATGTGGATCAGCATCTTTCCCATACGGCAGAGATGGTGCGGGCGGGCACAATCGACCCAATCGACATTGCAATTGTGGAAGCGGTTGCGATTACGGAAGAAGGCTACATTGTACCAACAACATCGGTCGGCAACTCTGCTATCTTTGTTGAGCATGCCAGAGAAGTCATTATCGAGTTGAATCTGGCGCATCCGCTTTCGCTTGAAGGGGTGCATGATATATATGATGTAGGGCCGCAGGGGAAACGGCAGCCGATTATGCTTACAGAGGCTGAGCAGCGTATCGGTACCCAGGCCATTCAGGTGCCGCTTGAAAAAATCAAGGGAATTGTCGTAACAGAAGAGCCGGATACAGCTTCGTCCATTGTACAGCCGGATGAAGAGACCGCCACGATGGCTGCACACTTAATCGAATTTTTGCGTGGTGAAGTAAAAGCGGGCCGTCTGCCGAAGACGCTGGCGCCGCTGCAGTCCGGTATCGGATCGGTGGCAAATGCCGTATTCCACGGTTTCCTGGCATCCGAATTTACCGATTTGGAAGTATATTCGGAAGTGCTGCAGGATGCGGTATTCGATCTGCTGGATGCGGACAAAATCCGCTTTGCTTCCGGCTGTTCGATTATTTTGTCACCGGAAAAAGGGAAGCAGGTCTACCGGAATTTCGAGAAATACAAAGATCGCCTGATTCTGCGTCCGCAGGAGATTTCCAACCATCCGGAAATTATCCGCCGCCTCGGCTTGATTGCTATCAACACGGCGCTTGAGCTTGACATCTACGGCAACGTGAATTCAACTCATGTAATGGGAACCAACATGATGAACGGCATTGGCGGATCCGGCGATTTTGCCCGTAATTCCCGCCTCGGCATCTTCGTCACGAAGTCGATTGCCAAGGGCGGAAAAATATCAAGCATTGTGCCGTTCGTGTCGCATGTAGATCATACGGAGCACGATGTAGACGTTATTGTCACAGAACAGGGCATCGCTGATCTGCGGGGACTTTCTCCGCGTGAGCGTGCCCGTATTATTATCGAGAACTGTGCGCATCCGGATTACCGTCCGCAACTTCGCGCTTATTTCGAAGAAGCTTGTGAGCGCGGCGGACAGACGCCGCATGTGCTGGAAAAAGCGTTCTCCTGGCATACCCGCTTCCAGAAGGAAGGCACGATGCTTGAGGGACAGACGATAGATAAAGCAACAAATGAAAAAGAACCGACGCGAGTGTAAACATACAAAAGCTGTCCATGCAGGTACAGTGAGTGGAGAGTACAAATAGAGAAACGGATAGCCGCCTTTTCCCGTGGAAAGGCGGCTATCTTTTTTCATGATAGCGGCCACGCCCGCGCGTTTTTCTCATTCCTTTTTTATTCGCTTTCCTGTATAGTGGAAAAAGACGCTACGGATAATGGGAGTTTGATAAAGGATGAAACAACACCAGGAGGATACGTGCGAAATGGGATATATGCCGCCCGGTGTATCCGCGTCTTCCGCCATTCCAAAAGCCGAGACGACGGACGGATTGACCTCGGAACAACTGGTTGAAGATGATGCGCCGGACGCGTTTTTCTTTCGTGCGCTTGAGCAAACAGGCATTCGCCTAAATGAACCTCAAATCGAAGCCGTGCGTGCTGTGGAAGGCCAGGTGCTGATTAATGCCGGTGCGGGAAGCGGTAAGACGACCGTCCTCACCTGCCGTACCGCCTACCTTATGCTGGTCAAACGCGTACCGCCCCGCAATATCGTATTGGTTACGTTTACCCGGCAGGCAGCCCGCCAGATGAAGGAGCGGTTGCTTTCGATCCCGGGGGTCACACAGGCGATGGTGGGGCAGATTATCACCGGCACCTTTCATTCGCTGGCGCGGACCATCTATTTTCACAGGCTGGCGAATCCGCCACGTATCATGAGCGAGAAACAGAAGGAATTTATGATCGAACAGATTACCAAAGAGATGGCAACCGGCGAACAGTATGAACCGGAAACGCTGCTGTCACTCCTTGCGTACTTGAAAAACAACCTGTTCGTGGTAGGGGATACATGGGTAACAGAAGAAGTAGAAGGGCTGAAAGATGATGCGAGGCGTGTGCTGAAGCGGTATGAAGAGCATAAGCGGGAGAACAATCTCATTGACTATGAAGATCTCATTACCGGCTGCATCGAGACTTTGCGCGCCCATCCTGACTATCTGGCCGCGCTGCGCCGCCGGATGGCGTATGTCATGGTGGACGAATATCAGGATACAAACATCGCACAATATGAAATGATTCGATTGCTTTCAGCGGAAGCCAGCCTGTGCGTAGTGGGCGACCCGGACCAGGCCATCTACGGCTGGCGTGGAGCTGACCCGTCGATTATTCTCCGCTTTCCAGACGAGCATCCGGGCTGCACACGCATTACGCTTGATATTAATTACCGTTCGCCTGCGGGCGTTGTTGGATTGGGCAATGAAGTGATTCGTCATAACCGGAAACGGTTTAAAAAAGAATTGAAAGTGTTGCCCGGCGAAGCGGGCCTGCCAAAATATTTCATGGCCCGTTCAGCGGAAAAGGAAGCGGAGGAAGTGCTGAGCCTTATCGAGCGGCTGGTTAGCTCCGGCGAGTATACATACAATGATATTGCCGTTCTGTACAGGACCCACAGTACGGCGCGCACCCTATATGAAAAACTGCTTTTAAGCGGTATTCCATTTACGACGCATCGGGACGATCCTACGTTTTACGAACTGTCTACCATTCGGCCGGTGCTTGATTTTCTCAGGCTGTCGCTCGATCCGTACAATGAAGAGGCGCTTGAAGGCATCCTGCCGTGCCTGTATATCAGCAAAGCCCGCTACATGAAAGAAATTCAGATCGTATCTATTCAGCGTGGTGTATCGTATTTAGAGGCGCTTGTGCACCTGGACGCACTGCCGTCATTTCAGCGTCGCAGGCTTGCCGAGCAGGTGGGCTGGCTTCGCAGCATTGCACGACTGAGTCCGCTGCAGGCGGTACGCGAAATCCGCAACGAAGCAGGCGGCGGGTACGATAAATTTCTCGGCAGCGAACAGGATGGCGCGGTGACCTACCACAAAGAAATGCTGCGTGACGATTTGTTTGAACTTGAAGAGGCGGTGAAAGCATTCGCCACCGTACCGGAGTTTTTGGCGTATGTCGATACGATTCTCGCACAAAAAGAGACACGCAGAAAGACGCAGCAGATAAGCCAGGGCGTCACGCTGCAGACGATTCATAGCGCCAAAGGGCTTGAGTATCCGGTCGTCATTCTTATCGGGGCTATTGACGGTGTATTGCCCCATAGTATCGCGGTCGATCCGGAAGAAAAACCGGATTATTGGCTGCATAAAAAAAGTGAGGAAAAACAGGACGAGGCACTTGAAGAGGAACGCCGACTCGCGTATGTGGCGATAACGCGCGCGATGCGGGAGCTTTATATTAGCTCACCTCAATACTTCCGAGGTAAACCGGTCCCGGTTTCGCCGTTTTTGCTGAAGGCATTCCAGAGTGTACCGCAAGTTCTGTCGCCCAGGAAATCGTAAGGAGGATGACACAGAGTGAAACCTGAAGCAGGGAGGCTGGTAACAGCAACCGTAGAGCGGCAGGCGCCGTTCGGTTATTTTGTATCGGTGGAAGGGCAGGACGTGCTGCTCCATCAAAGTGAAGTGGAAGGCGAGCTTGCCATCGGCGAGCAAATCGAAGTGTTTCTGTATCATGATCATCAGGACCGGCTGGCGGCTACCCAGCATGAGCCGAACGTGACGCTCGGTGAGTTCGGTTGGCTGGAAGTAAAAGACGTACATCCGCGCATGGGCGTATTTTTAGATAATGGCATTCAGAAAGATTTGCTGCTTCCGGCAGATCAATTGCCGGAAATGAAAAGCAAATGGCCGCGTCCTGGCGACCGGGTGTATGTTCAGCTCGAACACGATAAACAGGGCCGCATGCTGGCTTTGCTCGGCAGGGAAGAGGACTTTGCAGAGATTGCTGTACCGGCTGGGAAAGATGTATTCAATCAAGACATCATCGGCTACGTCTATAAAGTAATTAAAATCGGGGCGTTCCTTCTTACGGAAGGCCAGCATCTTGCCTTCATTCACCGGGAGGAGTCAAAAGAGCCGTTTCGCGTTGGCCAGCGGGTGGAAGGCCGGGTGTCCAAAGTGCGTGATGACGGGCGAGTGAATATCACGACAAAGCCGCGTAAGGAAGTCAGCTACAGACAGGATGCGGCACGCATTTACGATTATATCAAGAACCGGGGCGGCCGTATGCCGTATACGGACAAGACGGACCCGGACATTATTAAAGAAAAGTTCGGCATCAGCAAAGCCGCATTTAAACGCGCGCTCGGGAAGTTGATGAAAGAGCGTCGGGCCTATCAGGAAGATGGTTGGACGATTTTGACCGAACAGGAATAAGAAGAGAGTAAAGGCGCTGAACAATAACGTTCAGCGCCTTTTTTCTATAACAGATAACCTATGCATTTACTTAGCGAGAAATGAGTATAAACAAACAGGAAAGCACATAGAATATAAGTAAAAAATATTCTGATTATAAACAACATAGAAATAAAATAAAAAAACATATAGAAATGTTTAAAATGCGACATAAACAGGGTAATGAATTCGAAACTATATCCTACATAGTCCAGATACATATAAAAAACATAGAGCAGGGAAGGATGTCGGACAATGCTGTACTATGATGAAAAATCGCAAATCAAGAAGTGGGAACGCTTATCGCTTCTGCGGGCGCAGGTACGCTATATGGAAAATTCGATAACGGAGCCTCAGGAACTGGAAGAATGTCCGACAGTGTTGGAAGAGATGCGAAACGGAGAGACGATAGACATCCATGCGCTTCATACCGGCGTATCCTGGCAGCAGGCACATGAAGTGAACCGCGAGATTACCCGGCGGATGGGCATGGACGCCTACCGGGATGCTTATAGATAATGTCCTGTACATTTTGTGCAGGGCATTATCTTTTTTGTCGGAAAAAAGTTGGCACATTTTCGCTGTTTTAACATACATTTTTTAAATAAAATGGTTTAGGCATCAAAAATTTTGGGTACTACAATGAATACGTTATATTTTCCTTTTTATATCCAACAGAACAACATAAAGGAGAGTGGAAAAATGTACTACGTGGTATATGAAACTATTTCTTTGTTCGGAAAATCGAACGACAACTGCGTGGCAGCATTTGAAACACTGGAGGAAGCACGTTTGTTTGCCAAAGAAGTTGCCGAACAGGGTTCTCCGAGAGTTACTATTGCACAGGAGATGGGTGAGGAAGAACGTCTGGCAAACTGACTGAATAAACGCAAACACCGGGCTCTGATATAAGCGCCTTTTTTATACAAATTAAGCAGGAAATGTTTCGCAATGCAAAAAATTGGGTACATTACTCCTAGGTTGAAGCGGTAGAGACTGAAGCAGAGGAGTAGATGAACATGGTACATGGACGCTTGCTTTACTTCAACAAACACTCGGTAATTCCGCAGAAGGAAAAAGACGATACAAACATGCGTCCGGGCGAAGTGGTCACATATCACATGTCCGATGAAGAACTCGAGAAATACCGCAATTTACCGCCGGTTAAAGGCAAAAAGAGCATCTCACTTCCCTACCGGAAAAAGAAGAAATAAGCAAACACATCCTCGCTTACGAGGCGGGGATTTTTAATGGAAAAGGGCGATTGACCACATTTTGACCACCTTTAGTCTGCTAAAGCGCTTGGAGAAGATTGCTGTCGTGTATTCTTCATGGAAGTTTCTGGATTCTTAGCTAACTTTTTCAGCATATCGGGCAATATGTGTGAATACGTATCGAGCGTAATCGTGACACTGGCATGTCCAAGACGTTCAGAGACCGTCTTAAATCACTTTGCTTTTTCTTAAGAATACGCAAGGTTTGCGAAATAGATCGCTTTAGATTTAGCAACAAGTTCTTGTTTATCGTTATAAATCGAACACTCTGTGTGAATTAAAGTTCTACCCTGTTTTTCAAATTGGGCATTTGCTATCAAGTATGTGCCAGTAGCTGGTCTCAAAAAGGAAACATGTAAATCGACGGTCACAACTCGTTGTATACCGTTTTCATTTGCCGAAACCAAGTTTGACATGGCTACATCAGCCAATGAAGAAATGACTACCTTTTTCTTCTTCTACTTTACCGTAAGATATACAAACTATAACGATCCGTTTGCTTCATATTCCCCATCCCTCTTTAAAAAGTGGTAGTACATGCGCGTTTTGCAAGCGTAAAACGAACGAAAAACGACGGTACTTAAACGATAAGGGCAAACCGATTGTCGTATGTACGCTTTGCGTAGAGTATGCTGAACGTCGTGCATACAGGAGGAGAGCATAGGTTGAAGAAAAATTATGTCATACATAGATGGTTTCATGATGAACTTTAATTCAGCGCTCATGTTATAAAACTTGTATATCAAAATTACTCTTACGGGTTTTTTCGGTGTCCACTAAATGGGGTCTTGACCAATTTGATGATGGGGTTTCTTTTATATATAATGATCTTAACTTAAAAGGCGATGGAGTTCGCCATAACTGCTGAAAGGCTAATGACTCCTACCGGTGATTTTACTGGTAGGAGTCTGTTTTTTTCAGAAAAAAAGGGAGGCACAACATGAATTTATTTGCACTTATCATTGGAGGATTTTTAGGGACAATCTCACGATATGAATTAGGGAGGGTGATTTTGCCTTTGTCCAATGGATTTCCTTTGGGAACCATGATTATTAACTTGTTAGGGTGTTTATTTCTTGGATGGTTTTTAACAATTACTTTGATACGTTGGAACGTTCGTCCTGAAATTCGCCTTGGAATTGGTACGGGATTTACTGGAGCCTTTACCACTTTTTCAACATTTTCCATTGAAACCATTACTCTCATTCAAAAGCATCATGTAGAACTTGCCATTGTTTATATGGTGATAAGTATTGCAGGTGGTATCGCTTTTTCAGCGATAGGTTATACCTTAGCTAAAGCAACAAAGCGAGGTGGAACAGCATGAGTATGATTTTATTAATTGGTTTGGGCGGGGTTATAGGTACCATTTCTAGATTCTATTTAGGAAAATGGGTTACTTCTAAAAGCAATAGTTTATTTCCTTGGGGTACTTTCATTATCAACATTTCAGGATCGTTTATTCTTGGAATATTATTCTTCCTCCATACTCGTGGAAATGTGGCGAATTGGCTTTGGCTGATGCTCGGAACTGGATTCTGCGGAGGTTATACGACGTTTTCCACTTTTAGTTATGAAACAGTTCAGTTAATGCAAAAGAAACAATTGTTGTATGCATTAGGCTATGTACTGCTATCTATCGTAGGGGGCCTATTATTTTGCTGGATTGGTATGAATGTAGGAGAGTTATCATAACTGACATTAGATATCCCCGCTTACGAGGCGGGGATTTTATGAAATAAAAAAGCCGGCACTAAGCCGGAAGAAGAAAGAATATTTTGGGGGATTCATACTATCACTCTATAATATTTGGTAATTATTTCATATAGGTCGAAAAGTGGAACTTAGACGGGAGCGATGGAAGCAGTTTGAGCGAAAATAAAAATCCCTTCTGCAATGCAGAAGGGCAAGGAGTGAAGGAGAGTTTAACTCATCACAAGTATATCCTCTTTCCTTGATAAATAAACAAAAACCCCCTTCCGAAGAAGGGGCAGATTTCCAGGTTGTCGGGAAAGTCTGGGCAACCTGAAAAGCGGGCAAATCACCTGCTTTTTCTATTTTAGCCATATACATGATTGATTATTTTTCTTTTACGTTAATCGATTGAACACTACATTTCTCTTCTTCATTCACAATGAGTTGAAAAACATCAGGTCTTGCATAATGGCCTACTACATCAAAATCAAGTCTACTATAAGGAATTAGACGTAAATCTAAATCCGCCAGCAAGATATCCTCTCTCCCAAACACAGGCTCAACGATATATTCTCCAAGCGGCCCGACTATAGCACTGCCGCCAGAAGACATTTCTTCCGGGGATGATACGAGGTCATCGTAGCAGGCTAAATCTTTCGGGTACATATCTTTTGTAACAAACTGATTACAGGACAATACAAAACATCTGCCTTCCAGAGCAATATGACGAATCGTTGATTGCCATGTATCCCGGGCATCAGCCGTAGGCGCAATATATATTTCTACACCTTTTGCATACATGGCTGTTCGGGCTAAAGGCATATAGTTTTCCCAGCAAATAAGACCGCCTATTTTTCCAAAAGGTGTTTCAATGACCGGAAGTGTACTTCCGTCCCCTTCGCCCCAGATCAACCGTTCGGACCCCGTGGGTTTTAACTTTCTATGTTTTCCAAGAAGTTTTCCATTTGGTCCGAAATATAGTACTGTGCAATATACAGTTCCTGCGCTAAATTCTTGATCTCTCTCAATAACTCCAATTACAAGATACACGTTTGCCTTTCGTGCTGCTTCACCTAACATGTTTGTTGTTTCACCAGGAACAGGTACAGAATTTTCCCAGTACCGCAACCAATCTTTACGACCGGCTTCAGATCGGCTTCCTACTTTCATGCCGAATGATAATCCACGAGGATAGCCGGGAATAAAAGCTTCAGGGAATACAATCAAGTTAGCTCCTTTTTCTGCAGCTTCATAGATTAAAGATACTGCTTTTTCGGTTGTTGCTTCACGATCCATAATAATTGATGCGGCTTGAACAACAGCTACGCGGACTTTATCTTGTACCATTCTTATCCCGTCCTCCTGCAACAAAAGTTAAAAAATAGAATGCCTATAACTGGATATTTTTGTTGATTAAAATTAAGAATAATAGAATGGTACGAAATTATCAATATATTCAATCGGATAATGGGGTATATTGATCTGTTTTATGGAAAAAACAGGGGAGAAAGTTCACTTTTTGATTCTCTGTCCCCTGTAGCTTGTGATCGTAAGTTAAAAACTATTCCAAGTTTACCCAGACTGATTTAACTTCCGTATACATTTCAAGGGCATATTTCCCCATTTCACGGCCAAACCCTGACTGTTTAAATCCACCGAAAGGCATTGCGGCATCGAAGAGATTATAGCAATTCACCCACACGGTTCCTGCCTCCAATGCGTGAGCTACCTTATGGGCTTTTCGAACATCTGTTGTCCAGACCCCGGCTCCTAATCCATATTCGCTGTCATTTGCCCGTCTAATCACATCGGCTATTTGTTCATCACCATCAAACGGCATTGCAGCAACAACCGGTCCAAAAATTTCTTCCCGCGCGATTGTCATCTGTTCGTTAACATCAGCAAAAATGGTGGGTGGAACAAAATATCCGGGACCTTCCTTGGGAGCGCCTCCGGTTAATGCTTTTGCCCCTTCCTCTTTCCCCTTTTCTAAATATCCTCTGACCGTTTCGTATTGTTTGGCGGAAACCAGTGCACCGACCTGCGTTTCCTCTTCCAGTCCAGGGCCAACTTTTAGCTTAGATGCCTCGCTGGCCATATCTGAAAGAAAATTATCATAAATCTTTTTATGAACAAACAAACGAGAACCCGCACTGCAAATTTGACCCTGATTGAAAAAGATGCTGCGAAGTGCACCCGGTATTGCCTTGCTAAAATCGGCATCCGGGAAAACAATATTCGGTGATTTCCCACCCAATTCCAGGGTTACGCGCTTTACGTTTTGAGATGCATCGCGCATAATAATCTTTCCAACCTCGGTGGACCCGGTAAAAGCAATTTTGCGAATTCTTGGATGCTTCGTTATTGCTGCACCTGCAATATGTCCATAACCGGATATAATATTGACAACACCTTCCGGAAACCCTGCTTCCTGAATTAACTCAGCCAGGTACAGGGCAGACAGAGGAGTGTCTTCAGCAGTTTTTAAGACAACAACGTTACCTGTAGCAAGCGCAGCTCCCAGTTTCCATGAGGCCATGAGTAAAGGAAAATTCCATGGAATAATTTGTCCACAAACGCCAATAGGTTCGCGACGTGTATAGGTAAAAATGTGTGGATGTAACGAATTATTGATTACTTCTCCACTAAATTTGTTAACCCATCCCGCATAATAACGGAAATGATCGATGACCAAGGGGACATCTGCATTTCTTGTCTCCCTAATGGGTTTACCATTATCAAGTGTTTCTAATTGTGCTATAGGTTCAAGATTTTCTTCAATTAAATCCGCTAACTTCCAAATTAAACGGCTTCTTTCACTGGCGGACATTTTGGACCAGGGTCCATGAAATGCTTTTTCTGCCGCTTCTACCGCTCGATCAATGTCTTTTTCATCTGCTTCGTATACTTCGCAAAGACCATCACCAGTAGCCGGGTTTATGCTTTTGAATGTTTTGCCGGAAATTGACTCGACAAACTGACCATCAATAAAAAGTTTTCGCGGTCCCTTTTTTAAGAAGTCTTGTACTTTTGGATGGACCTTCTCAGTGGTATTACTCAAAACACTCCACTCCTTACACTGATTTTTTTACTGCTTCACATAGGTTTTGAATAAAGGGTTTTAAATATTCCGCTTTAATCTCGTTAGATAAAGTAAGCTATTTCATAAAATTTGTCTTAGTGTTTGAAACGCTTGATCTGGAAAATACGACCAAAGCGTGAATTTTGAAAATTTTTTCTTTACACTTGATTCTTGTTTCTGTATAATTTTATTAATTCCTATAAATTTACTTTGTTTAAGGAGGAAAGACTATGGCTCAACCTTCTACATTAGTTAAAGTGTCCGCTGCAGGTAAGTGGGAATCCGGCGTCAAAACGAATATTTCTGTACGAAATTTCCCTACTTTTTCGATAGATGAACCAGTAGCGTTAGGGGGAGAGGATACGGCACCAAATCCAGTAGAATATGTGCTTGCAGGCCTTAATGGTTGTAATGGTGTTATGATTCCATTAGTAGCTCAGGAATTAGGCTTTACTTTCTCAGGAATTGATTTTGAAACCACAGGCATTATTGATACCCGGGGACTAATGGGAGTAGAAGGCGTTTCCCCGCATTTCCAAAAAATTCGTTTTCAGGTGAATATACAAACAGAAGAAAGCGAAGAGAGAGTGGAGCAACTGAAAAATGAAGTAGAGCGTAGATGTCCGGTATTTAATCTTTTTGTTGATGCCGGGATTGAAATTGATACAAAATGGCGTAAGGTTTAAATACAACAATGTCAAGAAGCGGGTTCTACATTAGATAAAGTCAATCGTTGAAAAAGGGGAGGGGTATTCATAGCGTGAGTACCACCCCCTTGTTTTTCCCGCCATGCAGATTAAGAATAAAAAAACCAGACAATCAAAGGTCCAAAAATAGAACCCGAGATCGCGCTTAACGTCATCGCAACAGAACCCATCGAGACCGTATGTTCCCCATATTCCAAAGCCTTCCCTATTCCGATCGCATGCGACGCACTGCCCAGTGCGATTCCTCGACCTAAAAAATCCGTAATTCTGAACCGGTTGAAGATGTAAGGTCCAAAGACGGCACCAGTAAATCCCGCGATCATGACAAATACGGCGGCTAACGGAGGAACACCGCCCAGTTCAGAAGCTATTTGCATCGCCACAGGTATTGTGATTGATTTAGGTACAAGGGAAAAAATCAGACTTTTTGAGAAACCAAGGGATTGCGCAAATAATATTCCACTTATGATTCCGACAATCGAGCCGACAAAAACGCCCCCTAAAACCGGAACCAAATTTTTCAGTAAGATATCCCTTTGTTTATATAAAGGGTAGGCAAGAGAAACAATCGCCGGTCCTAATAGGAGACTAATCCATTGTCCGCCAATCATATAGGTTTTATAAGGAACCTGGAAACAAACAAGAATGACAATAATCGTTAACGTCGTCGTCAGAGTTGGTATTAAAAATGGTAAATGAAAACGTCTATACAATCGATTCATGCATAAATAAGCAGCGACCGTCAATACGATCATGATTATTGCGATAAATGCTCTTGACACATTTTTTTTTCCTTTCTCTGTTGTGCTCGATTCGCTAACCATTGGCTCGTACACCCGGCTGCAATCATAACGATCAGGGTGCTAACCATAACGATAAAGAGAAGCATGACGCCACTACCGGCAAAGAGATGGGGATAATTCATGACGCCGACGGTAGCCGGGATAAATACCAGCGGCAAATAAGCCAGTAAAAGTTCCGCTCCCGTTTCAATCCATGTTAAAGGACAGATTTTAAGTATTAATGCAATGAATAATAGAAACAATCCAATGATACTACCCGGAATCGGCAGGTGCAGCAAGTTATGCAGCCAATCTCCAACAAAAGAAAAAACGTATAATAACGCGATTTGTGCAATAATTTTAATGATTTTCATTTAGCATGGTTAAGTCCTCACGGATACAGCTATAAGAGGAGTACCGTCCCCCCTTCATTTTATGCGATGTCTAAAAAGAGCTATTGAACAGAAAACAGTAGTTTTATTTTAGTGAAAAATTTCTAAAATTTATAAAGATAAAATAAAACGTAGCTAAAGTTTCAACAGCTTATAGCATGGATTCTTTTGTTATTGTATCTCTGATGTCTGTGGGATGCAATAGCTTCGCCCTCCCCCCATTCTTTCCTCTCTTTTTCCCCGCACCTCCAAAAGTCAGCCACTCTTCCCTTCATTTTTATGGCAGAGCTTGTGACTCATCAGCCATGGTGGTTTTGTTACCCTCAGTAATTTCAATAAATGTATATCTCTTTATTTAATTTCTCATAATAAATAGTACAAAAATACGGGCATAGAAAAGGGGAAAGTATGTCTTTCTTTCGTTATTTCTTGAGAGGTAAACCAGCGTTTCGCAGTCAGAAACAGGCTGATGACATCTTACACAGGAGAATCGATCCCTCTGTCTCTGTAAACCTCCAACAGGTATCTAGGCTGTTTAGCGGCATTCCGGAGCTTACCACCCGTGAGATTTCATTAAAAACAGGACAGAAAGCGGCTCTTGTGTATATGGATGGTCTGGTAGATAAGACAGTCATTAACACAGATATTCTTCGTCCGCTTTTATATGGGCAATTTAACCAAAAAGATGCTTTGGAATCTGCTGTGACGATAGGACAGATCAAAAAAGTCCGGAAATGGTCTGATATTGAAGAGGCCCTCCTGATGGGGAAAAGCATTCTCTTTATTGATGGACATGACTCTGCCCTTGAACTTGAAACACAAAGATGGCCGGAGCGAGCGATTGAGGAGCCGCAGGCAGAATTGTCAGTCAAAAGCGGCGCACACCAGGGGTTTATTGAAACAGCCGGTCAAAATATTGCCATGATCCGCCGCTATATCCCAAGCCGGGAGTTAAAGGCGAAAGAATTGATGGTTGGGGAGCGGGGACGTGTAAAAATTTCGCTGCTTTACCTGGCAGATGTTGTAAATCAACAGGCTCTCCAGGAAGTCGAAAGCAGAATTACATCGCTTCGTGTTGATGCGATTCTTACTACCGGACAGTTAAAAGAACTCATCGAAGATAATTCGTTTACACCTTTTCCACAGCTTGCCATTACGGAACGTCCGGATACGGCAGCTTCCCATCTCCTTGAGGGGCGATTCGCTATCGTTGCAGACCGCACGCCGGGCGTGTTAATTGGACCGATGACCTTTTCAGCTTTTTTTCAAACGATAGATGATTATAATATACGATGGCTCGCCGCTTCGTTTATCCGGCTCCTGCATTTCGCTGGATTTTTCATCGCGATTTTTACACCTGCTCTCTACATCGCGATGATTTCCTTTCATTATGAAGTGATTCCGCTTCCATTACTTTTATCGATTGCAGAATCACGGGAGAGGGTCCCTTTTCCACCTCTAGTAGAAGCGCTGCTTATGGAACTTATACTTGAGATGCTCCGGGAAGCAGGGGTCCGGCTCCCGGCACCCATTGGTCAAACCATAGGTGTTGTCGGCGGGATTGTCATTGGCCAGGCGGCGGTCCAGGCCGGACTTGTAAGCAATATTATGGTCATTGTCGTGTCTATCACCGCGATTGCTTCTTTTATTATTCCGAATTTACAAATGTTGCATGGGGTACGGCTGATTCGTTTTCCGATGATGCTTCTCGCTTTTGCTTTTGGCATAGTGGGCATCATATCTGGAATGATGGCAATTTTCGCCCATTTACTATCTTTAGAATCCCTTGGAGTCCCGTATAGCGCCCCCATCTCACCGCTGCGTCTTTCGGATATGAAAGACACGTTTCTTCGTTTACCAATGTGGATGATGAAGAAGCGCCCTGTATCGATTCGGCCTAACCAGTTACAACGGCAAGGGGATAGGAGAAAACGTAGGGAGGATCAATGAGCAGATTCGTCAAGAAAGAAATAACATTACTCCAGTATATTCTAGCTATTAATGGAACCCAGGTAGGAACCAGCATCTTGACTCTTCCGGCAGAATTGTCCAAGACGGCAGGTACGGACGGCTGGATCTCGATTATTATCGGATCGGTCCTCACTACGATCGTTAGCTTATGTATTGTTCACCTTATGGCCAAGCATCCAGGGGATACCATGCTTGAGTTGCTGACACGGTATCTGGGGAAATGGCTGGGGAAAGCAGTGATGGTGATCTGGATGTTATATGCTTTATTCGCTGCCACGATCATTCTTTTTGTTACCTTATCCATTCTTCGAACATGGGTTTTACCGAACACGTCTAATTATCTTATCGTCACCCTATTTATGATTAACACCTATATCATTATACGTGGGGGTGTACAGATCATCGGGCGTTATGCCGAGTTTGTTTTTTTCTTCACGCTTGGGCTGCCGATATTGTTAATGTTCCCGCTCAAAGATAGTCACTGGATTTACCTGCTGCCCATATTGAAGGAAGGGTGGATGCCGATCCTTTATGCAGTGAAAACTACGACCATTGCCTTTCTTGGATTTGAGATGGCGTTTCTCTTCTATCCTTATCTAAACAATAAAAAAGCCGCAGCCAAAGGGATTGTGATTGCCAATGCCCTTACCCTTATTGTTTATCTCCATATTACGTTCGTTTGTTTTGTGTATTTTAGCCCAGATGAAATCACGCAGTTTTTATGGCCCACGCTTACCCTTGTCAAACCGATCGAGTTTCCGTTTCTCGAACGAATGGAAATCATCTTTGTATCCTTTTACATTTTTCTTTTTTCAACTTCGGGGATTCCCTACCTTTTTTTTGTTATCGATACTCTTTCTCAGCTGTTTAATAAAAAGGACTGGCAGCTACCGTACCTTTTGCTTCCGCTCTTTGTCGTTGTCTTTTTCTTCCTCAAGCCGTCCTATGAGGAGCTTGAACTCTGGAAAGAGTGGTGGGGGTGGATGAGTTATTTCATCGCCTATGCATTTCCGGTTATGTTCCTTTTTTATGTAACAGGTTATACGCATTGGAAAAGGAGGCAAATCGATGATAAAGCGGGCTAAATTCATCCTGGCATGCTTTTGGCTGTTGCTCATGCCGGCATGCGGGGATCGGCTTAATGTGGAGGATACAACCCTATCTTTAGTCTATGGTCTGGATGTGGATGGAGATAATAAGATTATTGTCTATCAGGTAAGTCCTGTTTTTAATAAAGATGCGAAAAAGAAATACGAAGTATATGGGGGAAAAACAGATACAAGCAGACAGGCGAGAGACGTGTTTAACAGTATAAGTAATGGTGAGATTGCGAAAGGGAAACTGCAGGTAATTATGTTGAGCGAGCGCCTGCTTAAAAAAGAAAGCATCCTACCCTATCTGGACGTCTTCTATCGTGATGCAAAAGATACAGGGAATATGCGCATGGTCGCTGTGAAGGGATCGGTTTCTTCCATTGTGAACAGTGAGTTTACCGATAAACCCATCCTTCCTATGTACCTAACCAATGTAATCAATGTAGCAAAGGAGTCCAATCGGACAGCGTTTACTGCGATACAGCACTTTCATACGCTGGCATTCGATAAGGGAATTACGCCTGCCATTTCAGAAATTAAAAAAGGAAAGACGGCGATCGTTGTCACCGGTTCTGTGCTTTTGGATAAGAAAGCCAGGTATAAGATGTCGTTAAACCGCCGGGAAAGCGCGCTGCTTCTTATGCTGCAGAAAGAGGCGAGGCTCCCGGTATCCCTTACCATCCGTATGCCGCCCCCGTCATTGAAAACCTCTAATATTGGCAAAAATGGAAAAGATACAGACTTTGTAACTGTAAATATAGTTGGACTAAGCCGCAGTATTTCGACCCATTATAAGAAGAACCGTTTTTCATTTGATGTAAAAATGAATCTCGAGATTGATCTGGCGGAGCGTACATTTGATGTAGATATGAAAAAAAAGCAGGAGCAACTCACTGCGATTATTACCGATCAGCTCGAAAAGGAGCTCAATGGATTGATTCAGAAAGTGCAGAAGCAGCATCTTGATCCGTTTGGATTTGGGTGGTATGCGCGTGCGTATCAATATCAGCAGTGGAAAAAGGTTGATAATCGCTGGCCGGACGAATTTTCACGGGCGATCGTTACGGTAACGCCGATCATAAAAATTAAGGGTCATGGTGTGATTCAATAAAGACTATACGCAGCAGGCAGCAGGTACGAACCGTTTTTCACGACCATAGCTTTCCAGCCGCAACCCCAACATGAAAA
>NZ_BJXX01000061.1 GCF_007991215.1 Aneurinibacillus danicus | reverse complement strand
TTTTTCTTCCCTGGATCCCATTTCCTCTTCCCCTTCCTTCTTTCCTCATGATTTTCACAGAAAAGCATTGAAAAGTCATACTATTGATAATATAATGCTTTTTAGTGAATAAAATTCACTAAAAAGTACGGGGTTGAAGAAATAAGGAGACATTTAAATTTTTCGAAATCATGAATGAAGTGGGGTAAAAAGCTCTTCAAAAGTCTATGATAGCTTTGCTGGAGCAACGCCTGCACAAAAAAATATTGAAAAAGTCATAGTATTAATAATATAATATATTTAGTGAACCACATTCACTAAATATGCAGGATTAAACAAAAGGAGGAAATTTGAAGTTTTCAAAATTATTAATGAAGGGAGGTGAAAAACGAGTGGAGGCTAAAAAACAAGCGGAACCCCCAAAAAAATCTTCAACTTCTTATGGGAACGTCGCTCATGCTTTAGACATTCTACTAGCTTTTAAAGGTAAAAGCGAATTTACTTTAGCTGAAATATCCGAATCTTTAGGTATTAGAAAAAGCTATTTGCTAAAAATATTAGAAAACTTAAAGGAAAAAAGATTTATTGTTCAGGATCCCGATACAGGAAAATATCAATTGGGTTTAGCCTGTCTTGAATTAGGAAATGCATTCGAAAAACGTTTGGATATTCGTAAAGTTACCCATCCTTCGCTTGTAGAATTAGCTAAAGTCACAGATGAATTAGTGCACTTTGGTGTGCTAGATGGCGATGTTGTAGTTCTGCTGGATCGAGTTGTTGCGAATGATTCATCCTTACGATTACAATTTCACTTATCATTAACATCACCGCCATATTCGACGGCACTTGGGAAGGTCTTATTGGCCTTCAGTGATGAAGCTAAAGTTGAACAATATCTTTCAACGACAAAACTGGAACCATACACTTCGCACACAACCGTTGATCCTGATATGCTCCGGCTGGAGTTAGCTCAAATTCGGAAGACTGGCTACTATCTATCTTATGAAACCTTTGAAAGTGGAATTTCATGTATATCTGCTCCTGTTTTTGCTAAAAACGGGGTAATCAGGGCGGCTATCAGTATTTGTGCACCTACAATTCGAATTATGTCCAAAGAAAAAGAGTTGCTTAAACATCTGCTTGAAACTACTTCCAGGGTATCAAGCAACTTAGGATATGACATTAAGAATGAGGTGGGAGAATCAATGAATTAACACATGCTAATTTAATAAAAAAAAGAGGCGCCTTTTCCTTACAATGGCAAGCGACCAAACTCCCCATATGAAAGGATGCGACCTCTGAACAAGTATACCACACTTCGACTGAAGAAATTAAAAATATTTTAGCACAATATGACTTATATACTTCTTTTTTAGCTTTTAAAGAGGGAGGAGTACTATGACTCAAGTTCAAACGGTAGATCAAACGGAAGTTTCTAGAGAAGTTTCCAAAAAACAGGCAAATAAAGCATTATTAGCAAGTATGGTCGGAAGCTCAATTGAGTGGTTTGATTTTTTTCTTTATGGGTCATTGGCTTCGCTGGTGTTTAATAAACTGTTTTTTCCGAGTCATGATCCGGTAGTTGGGTTGTTGCTTTCTTATCTATCGTTTGGGCTTTCATTTTTCATTCGCCCGCTAGGTGGAATTGTTTTTAGTCATATTGGCGATAAGATCGGGAGAAAGAAAACGCTTATATTAACTTTATCGCTAATGGGCGGGGCTACCTTTTTGATTGGTTTATTACCTGATTATAACGCTATCGGGATATGGGCACCTATTTTACTGGTCGTGCTGCGTTTATGCCAGGGCCTTGGCATCGGTGGGGAGTGGGGCGGTTCTGTGCTATTGGCGGTAGAATATGCAAAAAAAGAGAACCGCGGGTTTTTTGGAAGTATTCCGCAACTGGGCGTACCCATCGGAATGCTGCTCGGAACACTGGCTATCTCACTGACGAGTGCTTTGCCGGAAGATCAATTTCTCGCATGGGGCTGGCGTTTACCGTTTCTCCTGAGTGCTGTGCTTATTTTTCTGGGTCTTTGGATTCGTAACGGTATTGATGAAACGCCAACTTTCAAAGAAGCAAAAGAGAGTGGCAACATCGCCAGGGTGCCGCTTGTCGCAACTTTCCGTTATCACTGGAAGGCTGTGTTATTAACTGTAGGGGCTAAATTTATAGAAACGGGACCATACTATATTTTTGCAACCTTTGTAATCGCTTACTCAACCCAATACCTTGGGTATGATACGGTTACTGTACTTAATGCAGTGGCAATTGCTAATTTAGTAACAGTAATCATGATCCCTTGTATGGGGAAACTGTCTGATAAAATCGGCAGAAAGCCTTTATATATCGGCGGAACTGTTGGCATGATACTGTTTGCCTTCCCGTATTTTTATCTGTTATCCCTAAAGTCTGCCGTATGGTTAACGATAGCGACCATTATCGCGATAGGAATTATTTGGGCACCGATTGAGGCTGTGATGGGAACGATGTTCTCGGAAATCTTTAGCACAAATGTACGTATGACTGGCATTTCTGTGGGGAATCAGATAGGTGCTGCCGTGTTCGGTGGTACAGCGCCGATGATCGCACTCGCATTGCTTAACGCTTTCAATGATTCCTGGATCCCTATCGCTATTTATATTATTCTTGCAGGTGTCATTTCTCTTATTTCGCTTGCTTTGATGCGGGAAACAAAGGATATAGAATTATCATAAAAATATAAACAGTCAAATATCCACATTAAACATAATCTTGGCACATTTACATTGTGAACTATCCAAAAAGGAGTGAATATATTGTCATCAATTTTTTTACCAGTAAGAATTGAATTTGGAATTGATAGTAGCACGCGGGTTGGTAGTGAATTTAGTTCACTAAAGTGCAAGAAGGTAATGGTTGTTTCTGACAAAGGAGTTATCGATTCCGGATTGCTAGAGGGAATCACAAAAAGTATTGCTGAAAACAATATAGAAATTGCGTTATATGACGGAGTTCTACCAGATCCTAATATAGAATGTGTAGAAAATGCAAAGAATTTTTATATTTCGGAGAAGTGTGATGGTATTTTAGCAGTGGGAGGCGGAAGTTCCATTGATACCGCCAAGGCAGCCGGGATGTTAGTTACAAATCAAGAACCAATTACGAACATGGCTGGAGTAGGTAATGTTAAAAATCAACTTCCACCGTTAATTACTATACCGACAACATGTGGTACGGGATCTGAAGTAACCAATGTAACGGTAGTCACAGATGAAAATCATTTTAAAATGCCTATTGTTTCATCATACTTAATTCCTAAAGTAGCCATTTTGGATCCGAGCTTACTTCTCAGTCTTCCGCCTAAGTTGGTTGCTTCCACCGGTATGGATGCTTTAACCCACGCCATTGAAGCTTTAACCAACAATATTCAAAATTGGTATGCGGATTCGTGTGCTTTGGAAGCTATTCGTCTCATAGGAAAATCTTTACGACCTGCAACAGCGAATGGAAACATTACAGATCTTAGCCAGATGTTATATGCTAGCACACTGGCAGGCGTCGCCTTTACCATATCCCGCCTGGGCTTGGTTCATGCCATGTCGCATCCTATCAGCGGTTTAGCTGGCGTTCCGCATGGTGTTGCTAATGCCGTTTTATTACCTTATGTTATGTCCTTTAATTCAATAGGTAATCCACAGGGGTATGCAATGGTTGCCGATGCATTAGGGGTCCAAAAACAGGAAAATGAGATAGCTGCCGCACGGGCTGGAGTAGAGGAAGTAATAAAATTAAATCATCAGCTTGGTATTCCAAAATCTTTCAAAGAACTGGGAGTTAATGAAGAGCTGATTCCTCAGATGATTGAGGATACATTCAAAAGCGGGAATGTCGCTATAAATCCAAGACGAGTAACGAAAAATGATGTTGAACAAATTTATAAAAAATCATTCTCCGGGGAGAGCCCGCTTGGATTTATGGAGTGAAAGGAAATCAGGAATAAATAAAGTTTTTAATAGCTATTTTTAGTGAAATACAATCCTTAGAAAGGAGTTGGTCTGATGGAAAAAACGCTAATTGAAGAAGCTTATAATCAAATTCTTGAAGGTATCAAAGCAACAGCGAATGGCGCCGGCAATCAATTTCCCCATTATGCTGATAGCAAAACAGGCGAATGGGTTTATAGCCCATATGGTGACTGGACAGGAGGCTATTGGAATGGTATGAATTGGCTGGCCGCTGCCGCAACAAAAGATGCTCTTTATCACAATTGGGCTCAAAAATGGACTGAACTATTGAAAAAACGAATTGAATCGAAAACGGTTTTCCGTGGGTATCTTTTTTATTACGGTGCGGCTCTTGGGAGCATTCTGGTCGGAGACCAAATGGCGAAGGATATAGCCATAAGTGCAGCTAGATCGATTGTTTCCCAGTATAACCCAAAGGCACGGCTTATCCCTCTCGGTGATGAGGCGGAAGAAGCAAGTAGTGTTGGCAATACGGAAACGAATATTGACGGTGTAAGTGCATCACCCTTGTTACTCTGGGCCTCTCGGGAAACAGGTGATAGTTCATTGGCGGAAATCGCTATAAATCATGCATTGCAGCACGTAGAGTTATGTGTGCGAAGTGACGGATCGGTTTGTCAATCCGCTACGTTTGATCAATCAGGCAACTTGCTTAAACGTTACACACATAAAGGGTATAGTGATGAAAGTACATGGGCACGCGCGCAGGCTTGGGCAATGATTCATTACACTGCAGCGTATCAATGGGCTTCCCGTGAAAAGAAGTTGTTGGATACTGCTATTTTAGTATCGGATTGGTGGGTTCATCATCTCCCGGATGACGGTGTAGCTTTTTGGGATTTCGATGATCCTGCAATACCGGATACGAATCGTGACACATCCGCTACAGCAATTGCTGCTTCTGCGTTGTTGAAGTTAAGTCATCTTGTAGAAGATGAGGATCGCAGCAAGACTTATCGCTCTATTGCGCTTAAGTCAGTTCATCAATTAATTTCGAATTATTTAACTCCAACGTCTGAGGAAGACAGAAGACGGCCAGGCATGTTATTAGGGGGATGTTTTAACAAAAAATTGGGTGTTGCGGTAGACAGTGAACTCATTTGGGGAGATTATTATTTGTTTGAATGTTTAAGTGGTTTGCTGGGGTATACGCGCCCCAACATGTTCTAACGTGTGCCCTTTCGGAAGAAGTTAAAAGGATGAAGCGGTAGGAGTTATATATAGATGACAGGAGGAAAAATAATGCGTTATTTAAATTATATTGATGGACAATGGAAAGAACCGGTTTCAGGAGAGTATAAAGTAAATTTCAGTCCGCATAATCAAGAGAATTTGGGAGAATTCCCATTAAGTACGGCAGAAGATGCACAGGAAGCGATTGCAGCGGCAAAGAAAGCATTTTCGTCCTGGAAGAGACTTTCATTTCAGCAGCGTGCCGCATACTTGCAAAAAGCGGCTGAGATTTTAAAAGCGAATCTGCAGGAAGTGGGCCGCGACCTTACGCTGGAAGAAGGAAAGACACTAGCAGAAGGTATCGGAGAAACACAGCGTGCGATTAGCATTCTTGAATATTACGCGGCGGAAGCACGTCAGCCTTTGGGGCAAGTCATTCCGTCTGTGAATGCAGAGACATTCTTGTATACAACGCGTGTACCGGTAGGTCCAATCGGATTGATCACTCCATGGAATTTCCCGATTGCGATTCCAATGTGGAAGATAGCTCCAGCACTCATTTATGGAAATACTGTGGTGATTAAACCGTCCGACATTACGCCAAAATGTGTATACCATATAATGAATGCTTTTGATAAAGCGGAGTTGCCGGCAGGTGTCCTCAACTGTGTATTCGGCAGAGGCTCTGTAGTCGGTGCGGAATTGGTTGAGAATCCAGGTATTAAAGCGATTTCGTTTACTGGCTCCAATCAAGTCGGACTCCAAATTCAAAACCAGGCAACGGCCAGGGGTAAAAAAGTTCAGTTAGAAATGGGCGGGAAAAATCCACTCATCGTTTTGTCTGATGCGGACGTGAATAAAGCGGTTGAAATAGCCGTTAGTGGCGCATTCAGATCTACTGGCCAGAAGTGTACTGCAACGAGCCGTGTCATTGTTGAAGAAGGTATTTACGAACTATTCCGCGACCGACTCGTCGAACGCACGAAAGAGTTGAAAGTGGGCAACCCTCTTGATCACGACACATATATGGGTCCGGCCGTATCCAAAGAACAGCGGGATGGTGTGCTGGCAATGATTGAAGCCGGAAAGGCAGAAGCGACGCTCCTGTACGGAGGTGAAATTCCGGCAGACGAGGATCTTGCAAAGGGTTTCTATGTACAACCCACTATTTTTGAGAATGTATCCCGTGATGCCCGCATTGCGCGCGAAGAAATTTTCGGACCTGTCATAGCACTCTTTAAGGCCAAGGATTACGAGGAAGCGATAGAGATTGCCAATGATACAGAATTTGGCTTAAGTGCGGCTATTTGTACGAACAACCTTACGCTAGCGGAGCGGTTCATTGCAGACATTGAAGCGGGTATTGTGCACGTAAATTCGGAAACAGCGGGCGCAGAGCCTCAGGTGCCGTTCGGCGGTTGCAAGAATTCCAGCACGGGCTCCCGTGAGCAGGGCAAAACTGCCATTGAATTTTATACCCAGGTAAAGACCGTCTACAAGGACCGGATGTAGTGCGATGTCTGAAGCAGACAACGGACTCTATTAAAAACGAGGGAATTTACCTTTAACTGAATAAACAGAAAACGTTTATTTTATGGGAGGGGGTATAGATTGTGAAAATTTTAGAGGGGATTACCATACTTGATTTGACGGGGCTTGTCCCCGGGCCATTTGCGAGTATGCTTCTTGCTGATTATGGAGCAGAAGTAATCAAGATTGAACGGCCTGGTATCGGAGAAACAGGACGAAAACTTGAACCGCTGGTTGACGGTTCCGGTCGATTGTTTGAGATGCTGAACCGTAATAAAAAAAGTATTACGCTTAACCTTAAATCTCCGGAGGGAAAGGAGATTTTCAAAAAGCTGGCTAAACAATCAGATGTTATTATCGAAGGGTTTCGGCCAGGAGTAATGGATCGTCTCGGTTTGGGATACAAAGACATTTCCGATATTAATGAGCGTATTATCTACTGCTCATTGAGCGGTTTTGGTCAAACCGGCCCTCTAAAGGATTTGGCGGCCCATGATATTAATTATGCAAGCTATTCAGGTTTTTTGGGCATGAATGTAACTCCTGAGGGAACAATTAGTATGCCGGGTTCATTGCTAGGGGATATAGCGGGAGGTTATTTGCCCGCTACGATTTCCATCTTGTTGGCGATCATAGGCCGAGAACGCAAGGGTGTTGGACAATTTGTTGATGTCTCAATAGCCGATGGATTGATTTCCCTTTTATTGCCAGCGTTAGCAGAATATCTTGATCAAGGGGAAAAGTTCAATCCTTCCAGCACCTGGTTCACAGGGGCATGGGCGAGCTATAACGTGTATCAAACAAGAGACGGAAAGTATGTATCCATCGGACCGTTGGAAGAGAAATTCTGGCATTCATTCTGCCAGTATATCGATCGTCCCGACTTTATCGATATTCAATTTGATCCTGAAAGACAAGAAGAAATGAAATCAGAGATTTCAAATTTCTTTAAACAGCGGGACAGAGATACGGCTATCCAGGAAATGATACAAATGGATATACCTGGCGCTCCTGTACTGTCTATTGAAGATGTAGTTAATAGCGATTGGGTAAAGGAACGGAATTTATTGTTTGAGAGAAAAGGGAAGGACGGCGGCCGGATTATTGAACTGGGTTCACCGTTTAAGTTAAGCAAAACCCCGGCGGAATATAATACGTTACCTCCTGAACTCGGGCAGCATAATGTAGAGATCTTATCAAGAATAGGCCTGACTTCTTCGGAAATAGCGGAATTACAGGAAAAAGGGGTAATCTGAAATTTCTACTGAAACATTGTCCGTGCGTGCTTTAGATAGCCAATCGGCTAATTGAAGACAATTAGCTAAAGATAACTTTTCCTTTAATTAAATACAAATAATTTTACATTTTAACCCATTTGTGGAGGGAGATTTGTTATGTTATTAGAATTAACCCAGGAGCAAAAAATGCTCCAAAGTGTAGTACGAGATTATGTAGAGGAAAAAATTTCGCCTGAGATTGATAAATACGTTCATAGCAGTAAATTTCCTACAGAGATGATCAAGGGATTGGCTGAAATTGGAGTTTTTGGGATTCCTTATCCAGAGGAATATGGTGGAATGGGAGAAGGGATGGTTTCTTTTGCTTTGGCACTTGAGGAGATATCACGGGTCGATGCTTCCGTTTCAGCTATTGTCATGGCAAATAGTTCACCAGCCACTTTAATCAACCTGTTTGGTACAGAAGAACAAAAGCAGAAATGGTTAACCCCAATGATTACGGGAGGGTTTATCGGATCAATTGGCTTAACCGAGGCAAACGGTGGCTCGGATGCAGCCGCTATGAATACAAAAGCAGAGAAAGTTGACGGGGGCTGGGTCATCAACGGCAGCAAGCTGTTTATTACAAATGCGGGAAATGAACTTAACGGAGTTGCTGTCATTGCTGCGGTAACTGGAAAAAGAGATGGCAAAACGCTAACAAGCAGTTTTATTGTTCCTCGAAATACGGCTGGCTATACAGTGGGACCAAAAATTGAAACGATTGGTTGGCAGGCAGCAGATAGCCGTGAACTTGTTTTTGAAGATGTATTTCTTCCCGATGATTGTCTGCTTGGAGAAGAGGGTTCAGGAGTAAGGCAATTGCTTACTTCCATCACGTATGGGCGAATTAGTATAGCGGCATGTGCTTTGGGTGTTGCTCAGGGAGCATATGAAGCAGCTCTGGAATATGCCAAAGCCAGAGAAGCTTTTGGTCAACCTATTTCCAAGTATCAAGGCATTTCCTTTAAGCTGGCCGATATGGCAACCCAAATTGATGCTGCAAGACTTATGGTATACAGAGCTGCAAAACTTGCGGATATGAAACAAGATTTCCGGAAAGAAAGCTCAATGGCAAAATTATTTGCTACAGAGACTGCCATGTCCGTTGTTCATAAGGCAATCCAAATTCATGGGGGAATAGGATTGTCAAAAGAACATCGTATCTCCAAAATGCTGGGGGATGCCAAGCTGCTGGAAATTGTGGAAGGTACCTCAGAGATTCAAAGGATGTTTATTGCACGTCTTTTGGGTTGTTAAATTTTCAGAACCATATAATTAAATTTAATAAAATAATGTTGTGAAATAATCGCAATATTATCGATTATTTAACCTGACGAGAGAATATACGAAAATATTTAAATTTATTTTCTTCAGGGTAACTTCAGTTAGATAGGGGGAAACTCGCTCAGCAGGAAATTAACGGTATACCCAGGTTTTTGGAAGAGCTGGGAGTTAATGAAGAGCTGTTTCCCCATATGATTGAAGAAAGTGAAAGGGGTGTAAGGATGAGTAAAATCTATTCGATGGAAGACGCTATCAAAAAATATGTAAATGATGGTGACATGATCTATCTCGGCGGCTGGCAGGGAAGCGTTCCATACGCTGCCGCGCATGAGATTATAAGGCAAAATAAACGCAATCTTAAACTGATTGCGGGGGCAAGCTGTGAAGTAGGAGATCACCTGGTGGCAGCAGGTTGTGTAAATGAAGCTTACATCAGCTGGATTGGGAACGATGCCACGAAAGGAAGCCATGCGATACGTAGAGCGTGGCAAGAAGGGATTCCTCAAAAGCTGGAGATTTATGATTTTAATAATATGGCCATTATATCCATGTTATTGGGTGGATATTATAACCTTCCCTTTGTTCCGCTTAAAGGCATGGTAGGATCTGATATGATTGAAAACAATTCTATCGTACGCTTTACAACCGATCCTTTTTCGAATGAGGACAATAAGCAAATTCCCGTAGTCCCGGGTATTCAACCGGATGTTGCAATTCTGCACGTGCAACGGTCCGATCTCCATGGAAATTCCCATCGATGGGGGGTTTTATCGTTCGATCATCTGGCTGGTATGGCTGCGAAAAAAGTAATTATTACCTGTGAAGAATTGGTTTCATCGGATCTGATCCGTAGCGATCCTAATAGAACAATGATTCCAGGTATCAAGGTGGCAGCAGTTGTCCATGAACCCTGGGGGGCTCATCCTGCACATATGCCGGGTTATTATGAAGCGGATTGGGATTACCGTTTGAACATTTCCGGGGAAGCATCCAGGAAGTTAGAAACCCATGAATCGTATCTGGAAGAATGGGTGTATGGAGTGAAAGATCGGAAGGAATATCTTGAGCATTATGTCGATCGATTCGGATATAGTCAGCTGGAGAAGTTGCGATTGAAAGATCCAATTCTTAGTCCCTCGGTTAATTATGGTTGGAGGTAATATCATGACAACAAAAACCAAGCAAGCATTTTCATTGAATGAACTAATGTGTGTAATTGCTTCACGGCAACTTCATAATAAAGAAATTGTTTTTGCCGGATACGGGTTACCATTAGTTGCAACCTATTTGGCTCAATGTACTCATGCTCCTGAACTTGTGTTTATAACAGAAACGGGAAATGTTAGATCAACGCCTCCGTTCTCATTGCCACGGGCTGTGGATGATCTCACTTTGAGTGCAAATTCTGATATGGCTACGGGACTGCCGGAAGTAACAGCCATGCTTGTTCGCGGGGAAATTAACGTAGGTTTTCTTGGAGGGGCACAGATTGACCGTTTTGGAAATCTCAACTCTACAGTTATTGGATCCTATAAAAACCCCAGGGTTCGATTGATGGGAAGCGGAGGAGCTAATGATATAGCAACATTTGCACAACGAACAATCATAATATTGGATCAGACCCGGCCCGGACGATTCGTTGAACGAGTCGATTATAATACCTCGCCGGGATACTTGACTGGCCCGGGGGAGAGAGAAAAAGCAGGATTTCCTGAGAATACGGGACCTTCATGTGTCGTTACTAATAAAGGAGTATATAAGTTTGACGATCATAGTAAAGAAATGTATCTGGCTTCGTATCATCCAGGTGTAACGATTGAGGAAATCAAGGAACTGGTTTCATGGGATTTGAAAATTGCTGAGGACGTACATGAAACCCCAATGCCTACCGAAGAGGAATTGGAATTATTGAGGGTCAAAATAGATCCGAATAGATTTTATATTTAATAATGATATAAGGGAGAATTTTTAGCATGAACATTCTTGTATGTTT
>NZ_BJXX01000060.1 GCF_007991215.1 Aneurinibacillus danicus | reverse complement strand
AACCAAGAATCTCGTAGCTTTAGCCATGAGAGGTTCAATATAGCATGAGTAATAGTAAAAAAGAGGAAAAATATTCTAAATAATCAATAAACCAAATCAACACCGTATATGTATAGAGCATTCAAGCACAGAGTTTGGTGCTGGGCCAACAAATGATTAAGAGATAGCTACTTATTCTTCTTTTTAAGCTGCGTTGCAAGTTCAGCCAACAACTCATTAAAATAGAACGCCGCCTCTTTCATATGAACACCATACCAGGAAAACATTTCTCCATCCACCAGCACCGGCGCGCTGTCAGGAAACATCGCCCGAAACGCTTCCTGATGCGTCTCTTTAAACGGAAACGGCTCGGAAGAAAGAAAAATAAAATCCGGCTTCGCCGCACGCAAATCATCTTCCGTTATTTCCGGATAGCGTCCCGGGGTGTCCTGGAACACATTGACCAGCCCACACTTCTCCAGTAGCGAGTGGATATAGGTACAATTTCCGGCAGCCATATACGGCTTCTGCCAGATAAGGTACGCAACGCGCACACCCTGTACTGGTTTTAAGAAAGAGAAGGCCTCCTCAATCTCATGCGCCATATTCTGTGCAGCCGCTTCGGTCCCGGTAATTTCTCCGAGATCGCGAATCATGCACAGCGCATCTTCGTAATTCTCTACATCAGTTACATAAACGGGATACTTCTCTGCCAAAGCGTCAACCATCTCTTTCGGGTTTTCTTCTTTTTCGGCAATGATAAGTCCGGGATTCAGTTCATCGATGACGTCCGGCTTAATCTGCTTGGTTCCGCCTACACGCCGTACATCCTTAACCTGATTGGCCGGATGAATGCAAAACTGGGTCCGACCCACGATGTCTCCCCCAAGACCGAGTGCAAACAGTGTATCGGTCAATGAAGGGCATAAGGAGATGATACGACGGGGCGGGAATGAAAATGTTACGGTACGGCCGGTGTGATCGGTTACGGTTTTTGTCGACATACTTCCATTACCTCCTTTCATATTTTCATCATAAAAATCGGTTTCACTTACTTGAAAGCAAAAAGATTAATGGGGTCTTCTCTTTGTTTGTACTTCTTCTTTTATTTTTCTAATCTCTTCTACAGATAAGCCAGAAACTTTTGCAATAAGTTGAATATCCGCATTCTTTTCTTCCTCTAGCCATTTCTTTACTAACTCAATTTTTCCTTCTGCTTTTCCCTCCATTTTTCCTTTAGAGTAATACATGTCGGCCAGGTTACTGCGATCCCATGTCAGTCCCATACTTCCACCTTCCTTTCGCACCATTTTATTAAGTTCAACCTCAAAACTTTTTTCTATAGGAAGTTTTAACAAGCCATCGATAAATACAAATAGCCTTTCAATTTTCTCCCGCTGCCACTCTTTTTCTAGCAGCAGGCGAATCAGATTTATTTTAAACTGATAACGTGCATCAATATCTTTTTTGCTTTTCACTACATACAAACCGGCAAGAACAGCCATGCTGAATGGATTTTTCGAGCGAGCTAGTTCCTCTTCATTTTGCTCCACTATCTTGTAAGTTCGGTACGTATAAGTTAATGTCGTATCAAAAAATTCATATTTATACGCAGCCGGTTTATAAGACGGGCTTTCATCCGAAAAAAGCGCCAGGGCAAATATTTTCCTGTCGTATTTATCATACACCCGGTAAAAGTAGCGGAACATCCGCTCAGAAAAATCAAGATCTCGGCTTCCTTGTACTTCAATATGTGTCAATATCCACTTCTCTTCCCCGCTCTTCAAATACAGTTTTGCCAGCTTATCTGTGTACTTCTTTTCTGATTTTGAGTCGGGAAATAGCGTTCGCAGTTCTTGCTCCAGAAACTCGTATCCTTTTCTGAAATCCACCGCTGCATATACGTCAGGCGCAAAGAAATGCAAAAACTCCTGAAAAAATTCTTCAATGACTTCTTTCCACAGTGCATCATAATCTAGAGACACTACCCTTCGGTCATTTGTCCCCTCCCCCACTAGACGTTCCCCTTTCCAAGCGTCTTTCGTTCCGTTCTTTTTTCTTTTCATTATATCACATTCCCTGACTCAAACGTTTAAACCAAAACTGTTTTCGTTTTTCTCGCAGTCAACCGCATAAGCGAAAAACATCCACACCAAAAGAAAAACGGCAATATGAAGAGTCTATCCATGTGAAAAGTGTGCTATAATGCATGATTAGTGATACAAATCGTAAACAAAGGATGGTAGATAACCGGTATGATTAGTACAACGGACCTTACGCTTCGCTTTGGCAGCCGCGTGCTTTTCAGCGACGTAAACATAAAATTCACCCCGGGCAACTGCTACGGCCTCATCGGCGCGAACGGCGCGGGAAAATCGACGTTTCTTAAAATTCTCTCTGGCGAAATCGAGCCCACGAACGGCCAGGTCAACATTACGCCGGGCGAACGCCTCGCGGTGCTCAAGCAGAACCACTTTGAGTTTGATGAATTTGAAGTGCTGAAGACCGTCATTATGGGCCATCGCCGCCTCTATGAGATTATGGAAGAAAAAGATGCGCTCTATGCCAAGCCGGACTTCTCCGAAGCAGACGGCATCAAAGCGTCCGAACTTGAGGGTGAATTCGCCGAGCTGAACGGCTGGCAGGCGGAAGCGGAAGCCGGCGAGCTGCTCATCGGTCTCGGCATTCCGACCGAGCTGCATGATAAAAAAATGAGCGAGCTGGACGGCAGCCAGAAGGTACGCGTGCTGCTGGCGCAGGCGCTGTTCGGCAACCCGGATATCCTTCTGCTTGACGAGCCGACGAACCACCTGGACTTAGAGTCAATCACATGGCTGGAAAACTTCCTGTATAACTATGAAAATACCGTTATCGTCGTCTCCCATGACCGCCACTTCTTAAACAAAGTGTGCACGCATATCGTCGATATCGACTTTGGTAAAGTACAGCTGTACGTGGGCAACTACGACTTCTGGTACGAATCGAGCCAGCTGGCACTGCAACTGGCAAAAGACGCCAACAAAAAGAAAGAAGAGAAAATCAAAGAACTCGAAGCGTTCATCCGCCGCTTCAGCTCCAATGCGTCCAAAGCCAAACAGGCGACGTCCCGCAAGAAGCAGTTAGATAAAATTACGCTGGAAGACATCCGTCCTTCTTCGCGCCGCTATCCGTACATCAACTTTAAGCCGGAGCGCGAGGCAGGAAAAGATATCCTGACGGTGAAGGGTCTAAGCAAAACCATTGACGGGGAGCAGGTGCTGAACAACATCAACTTCACCGTCAACAAAGGTGACAAGATTGCGCTGGTTGGAACAAACGAGCTGGCAAAAACGACGCTGATGCAAATTCTTATGGGAGAAATCGAAGCGGATGCAGGGGAATACAGTTGGGGCGTCACCACGTCACAGTCGTACTTCCCGAAAGACAACGCCGCGTACTTCGAGGGCTGCGACCTGAATCTGGTTGACTGGCTGCGCCAGTATTCGCACGATCAGGATGAAACGTTTGTGCGCGGCTTCCTCGGACGGATGCTGTTCTCCGGCGAAGAAGCACTGAAAAAAGCGAGCGTCCTCTCCGGGGGCGAAAAAGTACGCTGCATGCTGTCGCGGATGATGCTGTCCGGCGCCAATGTGCTCCTGTTCGACGAACCGACAAACCATCTGGATCTTGAGTCGATTACGGCGCTCAATAACGGACTCATCGATTTTAGCGGTACGTTGATTTTTACGTCGCATGACCACCAATTCGTGCAAACCGTCGCCAACCGCATCATCGAAATTACGCCGAACGGACTCATCGATAAACAAATGGAATACGATGAATATCTGGCAAGCGAAGATGTCAAACAAATGCGTGAGAAAGCCTACGCGTAATCAAAGTGAAGCGCCCGGACACACCGTCCGGGCGTTCTATTTTTGGTCAGCCTTTTTCTGCCAGTGCTCAAAATCCTTTATGTACCGGGTCTGCTGCGGCGAGGGTGCGGCACGCGCATACCCTTCGGAAAGCAGTGTGCGGTTTACCATTTCGTTTCCGAGCCATACATAAGCTGTAATCTTCCCTTCTCCCTCAAAGGGCTGTTCGTCATAATCAAGCTCGATTTGCTGGCCGGATACCTTTTCTTTCAGAAAGCGTTTCGCGTCCGGCTCTGTGAAGACCTCAATTCCTTGCAGACGAATGCGATATGTTTCCCCCTGAATCGTAGCGACAATGAGATTGTCTTTCGTTACTTTGTACGCATAAGCGGTTACCGTCCCGTCCGGCACACCCGCCTCCTTCCCGTGTAATACTGAAACTCTCTCAAGCTGAATGTACGAAATACAGAAAAAACAAAGAAACCAAAACAGGAAGACGAAATCATGCAGGCGAAACACCAGAGGCCTCCTTCCTTCTTGAAGTCCCTTTTAACCATATGCCGAAGGCCTTTGATAATTGACTGATTTTCCGTTTGAAAATACAATGGTTGGAAAGAAGAAAAGAGAAACGAGGGGCCCGGATGAAAGAGCGATACATTTTTATTGATTTTGAATTTACGACATTTGACAGAAAGGAAGCGCCAAAAAGATTTTTTCATGAGGTTATTGAAGCAGGCATGGTTATCGTAGAAAATAAGGAAATCGTAGATACGTTTTCCTCTCTGGTGGCTCCGGTGTTCTTCCCGCAGTTAGGCGAGAAGTGCATAAGTCTGACCGGCATCAAACAGGAAGACGTGCTCGGCGGCATAGAGTTTAAGGCGATGATCGATGAACTGCTGGCTCGCTACATACCGGAGAAGACGACGCTGGTGACATGGGGCGATCTGGACATTAAAGGACTGCGCCGCAACTGCCGCGAACACCGCATAAAGTTTCCGTTTTCCGTTATGCTGGAGGATTGGCTGGATCTGTCTAAAGCATATCAATTCTATTATGGACACAAAGACACGCCCGGGTTATGGTATGCCTTAGACAAGTATGGATTAGCGGAAGGGGTCCAATCTCACCGTGCACTTGACGACGCTCTGGCAACGTACAAAGTGATGCAGATGATGCAGAAAGACCAGTGGGTGTATACACCACAGGCACCGGCCATGCAGACTTCGATTGCCGATTTAATGGGTGGACAAATGGCGCTTTTAGAAAAGCTGAAACAGCAGCTTTCATAGGCTTTCCTCTTTCCTTCTTCCCTCATGATTTTCACAGAAAACCACCATGGCATCTCAGCCGCAACCCCGTCAT